>NZ_JBIVOJ010000002.1:443071-522567 GCF_044754065.1 Psychrobacillus sp. NPDC093180
CAACCAATTTCCAAATAGCAAGTAAACTTTTATTGAGATGCTTACAAAGTGGCGGACGGGAGGGAGTAATTGGCAAAGGGCAACCAAATTCAATTGAAAGCAATCAAATCTGCAAAGAGAGCAACCAATCCATCAGCGAAAGCAACCAATCCCTCAACAAGAGCAATCAACGCCAAATCAAAAAGCACTTTCCATGCAAAAGCATGAAAAGTGCCTTATTTAATCAATGCGGCAAATATGCAATGGACAATTGTCGCATTCTACTTCGGTTCGTAAAAATTGGAGATCATGTACTGTGATAATTCCTTTAACAAAAGAAATGATGCCGAGCTTTTTTAAATCATTTAACATACGATTGACTACTTCTCGGCTTGTCGCACAAAAGTTTGCTAGTTCTTGATTTGTTAAGGTATAGTCGATTACCACGCTACCATCCGTTTGTTCTACGCCATATGTGTTAGTAAGACGTATTAGTGTGGAATAGAGAGCACCTTTTTTGCCATGCAGCAATAAGTCTCTAAAGCGAGTTTCGTTTTTTAAGTTATGTGTTTGAATAACCTTCATCCACTCCATTATTAGCAATGAAGAGGAGGATAAAAGTTTCTCAAGCTGCTCACGGGGTATTACTAATAAGTGAGTGGGTTCATTCGTATGGGCTGAAACGGAATGATAAATAACTTCGCAAAAAACGGCGGTTTCCCCGATAAAAGTATTTGGACCAGCAATACGAATCGTTAACACTTGACCACTTTCTGTATCTTTCGTTATTTTGACGGAGCCCGATTGGATAAGGTAGACATCCTCCGAACGTTCTCCTTCTAGGAAAACAGGGCGATTTTTTTCTATTTTATGAATGGAACCAAATTGCTCAAATAATGAATAAATACCTTGGGGTGCGTTCATATAAAATCACAACCTTCCCTTCGATAAGTTTATAATAGCATATTCCCTAAAAGTATTTAGCTTAAATAACTTTTCTTTACAAATTTGAATGAAAGATATTATAATTGAATTAGTCAAAGAAGGTCAAACAATTTCAGTAAGGAGATGTTTGGTTATGCAAATGAAACAACAAGATGAAAAAACACCTTTAGAAACGTACGGACGTAACTTAGTTACTGCGGTAAAAGAAGGAAAAATGGATCCTGTAATTGGACGAGACCAAGAGATTCGGGATGTCATTCGAATATTATCAAGAAAAACTAAAAATAATCCAGTGTTAATAGGTGAACCGGGTGTTGGTAAAACAGCAATTGTGGAAGGATTAGCACAACGAATCGTTCGAAAAGACGTTCCGGAAGGGTTAAAAGAAAAAGAAATTTTCGAGTTGGATATGAGTTCACTGATTGCTGGTGCGAAATACCGCGGGGAGTTCGAAGAGCGTTTGCAAGCTGTCTTAAAGCAAGTAAAAGAGAGCGAAGGACAAATTATATTATTCATCGATGAAATCCATACGATTGTTGGTGCTGGCAAAACAGATGGAGCAATGGATGCAGGGAATATGCTAAAGCCGATGCTTGCTCGTGGTGAACTGCATTGTATTGGTGCTACGACCTTAGATGAATATCGCATGTATATCGAGAAGGATCCCGCGCTCGAAAGACGATTCCAACAAGTATTAGTTCGTGAACCTTCTGTTGAAGATACCGTTTCTATTCTACGGGGATTAAAAGAACGCTTTGAGTTGCATCATGGTGTACGCATTCACGACCGCGCTATTGTTGCAGCAGCGGAGCTTTCGAATCGATATATTACAGAAAGATTTTTACCAGATAAAGCAATTGACCTTGTAGACGAAGCGTGTGCAATGATTCGAACAGAAATCGATTCAATGCCACAAGAGCTTGATGAAGTGACAAGAAAAATGATGCAATTACAAATTGAAGAGCAAGCACTCATGAAAGAAAAAGATGCAGCAAGTCAGAAACGCCTAGAAATATTACGTGAAGACTTAAAAGAGCTAGAGCAGTCTTCCAGTGAAATGCGCAATAAATGGAAAGAAGAAAAAGAGTCTATTCAAGTCATTCAACAAAAACGAGAAGAATTAGACCGTTATCGAAGAGAGCTAGAAGACGCGGAAAACAAATATGATTTAAACAAAGCAGCTGAACTGCGACACGGTAAAATTCCGACATTAGAGAAAGAATTACATGCATATGAGCAACAAGTCAATGATGACACTGGTAATCGATTATTACGTGAAGAAGTCACTGGCGAGGAAATAGCATCCATCGTTTCAAGATGGACAGGAATTCCTGTAACAAAACTAGTAGAAGGAGAACGTGAAAAACTGCTTCGCTTAAAAGAAACACTTGGTGAGCGAGTAGTCGGTCAAGATAAAGCGGTTCAATTAGTAACAGAAGCGGTTTGGCGTGCAAGAGCAGGCATAAAAGATCCGCATAAACCAATTGGTTCTTTCTTATTTTTAGGTCCTACTGGTGTGGGTAAAACGGAGCTAGCGAAGTCACTAGCGGCTAATTTATTTGATTCGGAGGAGCATTTTATTCGCATTGATATGTCTGAGTATATGGAAAAGCATAGTGTTTCTCGACTTGTCGGAGCACCTCCTGGATATATTGGCTATGAAGAAGGCGGTCAATTAACCGAAGCAGTGCGTAGAAACCCATATTCAGTTGTCCTCCTGGATGAGATTGAAAAAGCACATCCAGATGTTGCAAATATTTTATTGCAATTAATGGATGACGGAAGAATCACAGATAGCCAAGGTCGAATCGTAAACTTTACAAATACTATTGTTATCTTAACCTCCAATATTGGCTCACAATATTTAGCTAATACAACAGGTGTTGTTGGTGAAGAGGAAGAGGCGCTAGTAATGACAGCTCTACGTGAGCATTTTAAACCGGAGCTATTAAACCGTATGGACGACATTATTATGTTCCACTCCTTAACTACGCATCATTTTGAAAAAATTGCAGAGAAATATGTGAAACAGTTGCAAAACCGTTTACTGGAACAAGAGATTACATTACAAGTTGAAAATTCGGTTATTAAGTGGATAGTAGAAGAAGGAACAGACGCGGCGTTTGGTGCTAGACCATTAAAACGGTTCATTCAACGCAATTTGGAAACGGCGGTAGCAAAACTGTTAATCGGAGGAGATGTACTTCCAGGTGGAACAGTAGTTGCTTCAATAGAAGATGGGGAATTAGTTATTAAGTAAATCGTGATGATACCTACTTGCTTGCGGTTCGTTAAAAAAACAAAACAGCTCCCAATTTTCGGGAGCTGTTTTTTAGTGTTGTTCTTTTGGAAGTGGATCGTTTGGAATGATTGCCGTAATGATAAAAACCATAATAGCAACTGGTATGGACATGATAAGTCCATCTTTAAACACGAATTCTACATTTTGTACAGAACTTACTACGTAATTTAACATAGAAATTAAAATAGCAGACCAAATAAACGTCATAATATAATGCATGTAATTTCACCTCAGAAGCTAATTTTTACTTATATTTATCATATCACAACAAAAGGCTTTTACAAAAGAATATTTGAATTATGAAAGTCTATTGTTGAAAATTGTACATAAATTCGTTATTATTAATACCAGGTACTAATAATAGATTATAAGAAAAGGGGAACTTTCATGAAT
The DNA here is from genome assembly GCF_044754065.1 of Psychrobacillus sp. NPDC093180. NCBI lineage: Bacteria > Bacillati > Bacillota > Bacilli > Caryophanales > Bacillaceae > Psychrobacillus > Psychrobacillus sp. NPDC093180. The sequence goes on from NZ_JBIVOJ010000002.1 coordinate 446,691, forward strand.
GCAGGAATTATTGGGTTAGGAACATACTCACCTGAAAAAGTATTAACAAATGAAGACCTTGAAAAAATGGTAGATACCTCAGATGAATGGATTCGAACACGAACTGGTATAGAAGAAAGAAGAATAGCAGGCGATGATCAAGATACATCACATTTAGCATTTGAAGCAGCGAAAGAAGCGATTAAGGATGCAGGAATTTCACCTGAACAAATTGGACTTATCCTTGTAGCAACTGTAACACCGGATACTCCGTTTCCAAGTGTTTCCTCTATGCTACAAGATCAATTAGGGGCAACAAATGCTGCAGCAATGGATATTTCGGCAGCTTGTGCTGGATTTATGTATGGATTAATAACTGCCAAACAATTTATTGAGTCAGATACTTATTCACATGTACTTGTCGTAGGTGTAGAAAAGCTTTCTAAAATTACGGATTGGGAAGATCGTAATACTGCTGTGTTATTTGGTGATGGAGCAGGAGCTGCTATAGTTAGTAAAGTTTCAGAAGGCCGTGGAATTTTATCATTCGAACTAGGTGCTGATGGAAGTGGCGGCAAACATTTATACCAAGATGGTGCACATTTAGCTATGAATGGTCGAGAAGTATTCAAGTTTGCTGTAAGACAAATGGGCGAGTCGGCTGTCAATGTAATTGAAAAAGCGGGACTTTCCAAAGATGATATCGATATGTTAATTCCACACCAAGCGAATATTCGTATTATGGATGCTTCTAGAGAAAGATTAGGATTACCAACAGAAAAAATGTCTAAAACAGTTAATAAATATGGAAATACGTCTTCGGCATCTATCCCACTTTCTTTAAAAGAAGAATTAGACAATGGGAAAGTAAAAGACGATGATATTCTAGTGATGGTAGGCTTTGGTGGCGGCTTAACTTGGGGTGCCATTACGTTAAAATGGGGAAGATAATAAATGAATCTTGAAAGGATGAATATGCATGACGAAACGTAGGGTTGTCGTAACAGGAATAGGTGCTGTTACACCGCTTGGTAACGATATAGAGACAACTTGGTCTGGTATTAAAGAAGGTAAGTCAGGCGTAGGTATGCTTACAAGACTTGATGCAAGTCAGTTCTCAGCAAAAGTTGCAGCAGAAGTAAATGATTTTGATATAGAGAAATACATTGAACGAAAAGAAGCACGTAAAATGGACCGTTTCACTCATTATGCACTTGCTGCTTCTATCATGGCAGTGGAAGATGCTAATTTGACGATCACAGAAGAGGTAGGTCTTCGAACTGGTGTATGGATTGGTTCTGGTATTGGTGGTATGGAGACATATGAAAATCAATTCCGCGTATTTTTAGAAAAAGGTGCTCGTCGAGTTAGTCCGTTTTTTGTGCCAATGATGATTCCAGATATGGCTGCTGGTCAGGTATCTATTTATTTTGGAGCAAAAGCAATTAACTCTTGTTCGGTTACTGCTTGTGCTTCCGGTACAAACTCTATTGGAGATGCTTTTAAAGTAATTGAACGTGGGGACGCAGATGTAATGATAACAGGCGGAGCAGAGTCGCCTATTACACATATGTCTGTTGCAGGTTTCTGTTCGAATACGGCGCTTTCATTGAATACAGATCCACAAACGGCATCTAAACCATTTGATGCGAACCGTGATGGATTTGTTATTGGAGAAGGGGCAGGAATTATTATTTTAGAAGAATATGAACATGCAGTTGCCCGTGGAGCGAAAATTTATGCTGAAATTATCGGTTATGGCTCTACAGGAGATGCTCATCATATTACAGCTCCAGCACCAGGAGGAGAAGGTGCTGCTCGCGCTATGCAACAAGCAATTGATGATGCAGGTATAAACCCAGAGCAAATCGATTACATTAACGCACATGGAACTAGTACTCCATACAATGACCAGTTTGAAACAATGGCCGTGAAATCTGTTTTTGCAGAACATGCGTACAACCTTGCGATGAGTTCTACTAAGTCCATGACGGGCCATTTATTAGGAGCTGCTGGTGGAGTAGAAGCAATCTTTACAGTGCTTGCATTAAAAGAAGGTATTTTACCGCCAACAATAAATTTAGAAACACCAGATCCAGAATGTGATTTAGATTATGTACCAAATGCTGCAAGAAAAGCAGATATCGAATATGCCATGAGTAATTCACTCGGATTTGGTGGACATAATGCAAGTATATTATTTAAAAAACTATAAAAATATATTAAAAGCATTTCCAAGTTAAAATTTGGAAATGCTTTTTTTATATATTAATATTTTGATGAGTTAAAGTGCTAGTTTAGTAGTGATATAGCGAGTTGAATGATATTTTATTGATATAATATGTCGAAAAATGATGGATCATTCACAAATTTTCAAAAATATTATTTTCAGTTTAAACTAGCCAGAACTATTGAAAACACTGGTTTTTCAACCTATTGCCAATTTTCTAAAAAGAGTAAATAAAGGGAATTAGCAAAAAATAAATATTGCGATTGTAAAGATATTGTAATAGACTTTGTAATTAAGGTAACAAAACTGAAAAGTGTAACAATTTAAAAATTAATTTTCTCTCAAGTTTAGTGGAAAATAATCGATTGCATGAAAGGAGAATTACTTTGAGCAGCACAGAGCAACTTTTATCGATTAATAACTTACATACGGGTTTTCGGATAAAGGATACATATTTTGATGCAGTCGACGGCGTATCAATTTCGCTAAAGAAAAACGAAATCCTTGCCATCGTTGGTGAATCTGGATGCGGAAAGTCAACACTAGCTACATCTATTATTGGACTTCATGATCATAACAAGACGAGAGTAGAAGGAGAAATCATTTACAAAGGGATTAACCTTGCAAAGTTGGATGAAGAAAAGTTTAACGAAGTTCGCGGGGAAGAGATCGGAATGATTTTCCAAGATCCCCTTTCTGCATTGAATCCTTTAATGCGCATTGGCGATCAAATTGAGGAAGGATTAGCATTTCATACAAAGATGTCTAAAGAAGAGCGAGACAAACGTGTTTTAGAGCTGTTAACACAAGTAGGAATCTCTAATCCAGCGCGTATTGCAAAACAGTTTCCACATCAACTATCAGGTGGTATGCGACAACGGGTCATTATTGCCATCGCAATTTCCTGTAAGCCAAATATAATCATTGCAGATGAACCAACAACAGCACTAGATGTAACAATTCAAGCACAAATTTTGGATTTATTAAAAGACCTACAAGCAGAGACGGGATCAGGAATTATATTAATCACCCATGATTTGGGGGTAGTAGCAGAAGTAGCAGACCGAGTAGCCGTTATGTATGCCGGCCAAATTATAGAAGAAGCTCCTGTAGAGGAGTTATTTGCAAATCCATTGCATCCATATACTCGCTCTCTATTCAACTCCATTCCACAAATGAATAGTGAGAATGAGAAGCTACAAGTAATTCGAGGGATTGTTCCATCTCTAACGAATTTGCCAAGAACAGGTTGTAGATTTTCTGCACGTATTCCATGGATTTCAGAAAAGATGCATGAAGAAAATCCATCAATGCACGAAGTTTCTCCAGGTCACCTAGTTAGGTGTACTTGCTGGCAGCACTTTGACTTCCAAAGTGAAGAAGGAGGAATAGCAAGATGAGCTTTATGCAAATAAATGACCTAAAAGTATATTATCCAATTCGTGGAGGATTTTTTAATACAGTTGTAGACCAAGTAACAGCGGTAGATGGGATCTCCTTAGAATTTGAAAAAGGGAAAGCATATGGCTTAGTTGGTGAATCTGGATGTGGTAAATCGACGACGGGTAAATCGATTATCGGGTTAGAGAAAATTACTTCTGGAAGCATTATTTACGAAGGAGAAAATGTTACACATAACCGCAGAGGGCGTGGATCTTCCTACAATCGAGATATTCAAATGATTTTCCAAGATGCTCATTCTAGTTTGAACCCTCGTAAAAGGGTGCAAGATATCATTGCGGAGCCGATCCGAAACTTTTTGAAACTTTCACCAGACGAGGAAAAGCGTAGAATTAATGAACTACTTGCCATTGTAGGAATGAATGAAGATGCAAAATTAAAATATCCACATGAGTTTTCTGGGGGACAAAAGCAGCGTATTGGAATTGCTCGTGCAATTGCTTGTAATCCAAAACTCATAATTGCTGATGAACCTGTATCTGCACTAGATCTTTCCGTTCAAGCACAAGTACTAAACTTCATGAAAGATATTCAGCAGGAATTTGGACTGAGCTATTTATTTATCTCACATGATCTAGGGGTAGTGAAGCATATGTGTGATCATATATCAATTATGTACAAAGGGCGCTTTGTTGAATCTGGAAATCGTCAAGACATATATACAAATCCACAACATATTTACACAAAACGATTACTATCAGCGATTCCAGATGTGAATCCAGTAGGGCGAGAAGAGCGAAAAAAGGAACGAATCGAAGTAGAAGCAAACTATGCTGCTAATCATAAAAATTACTATGATGAAAACGGAAGAGTATATGATTTGACATCCCTTTCTAATACACATCAAGTAGCGATAATCACTAGTAATAAGGGGGTTATCTAAGATGTGGAAAACGATATTAAGAAGATTTTTAGTAATGATTCCCCAGTTATTTGTGTTAAGTTTGCTTATTTTTATCATGGCAAAGGCTATGCCTGGGGATCCATTTACCGGATTGATAACACCGGAAACAGATCCAAATAGATTAGAGGAATTGCGTCAGGCTGCTGGATTTTATGATCCATGGTATGTGCAATATTACAATTGGATAGTAAATGCGGCACAAGGTGACTTTGGAAAAAGCTATACATACAAAGTACCTGTAGCAGATTTAATAGGAAATCGAGCATTAAACACATTTTGGCTCTCGTTATTAAGTGTAGTGCTACTTTATGCAATTGCCATTCCGTTGGGAGTTCTAGCGGGGCGTTTTCAAGATACTTTTTTAGATAAAACAGTCGTTTTGTATAGTTTTATCACGTATGCCATTCCAACATTTGTTTTAGGATTACTTTTGTTATTCTTTTTTGGATATCAATTAAGTTGGTTTCCTACAACTGGAACAGTGGATATAGCGCATGAAAAAGGTTCGATGGGATATATTTGGAGCAAAATTTATCATATGCTTCTTCCAGCCATCACCTATGCTATTTTAGGTACAACAACAGTTATTCAGTATTTACGCTCTGAAATTATCGATTCGAAATCGCTGGATTATGTACGTACTGCGAGAAGTAAAGGTATTCCAGTTCGTAAGGTTTATAGCAGGCATATTTTCAGGAATTCTTTATTGCCAATAGCTGCTTTCTTTGGTTTCACAATAACTAATTTACTAGGTGGTTCCATTTTTATCGAAACAATTTTCGGTTATCCAGGAATGGGTCAGTTATTTGTTCAATCCATTTCATCACGAGACTATAGTGTCATTACCGCATTAGTTATGCTTTTCGGCTTCTTAACATTATTGGGTAGTCTATTGTCCGATATCATCATGAGTATTGTAGATCCTCGTATTAGGATAGATTGACGAAAATAAAGGTTAAGGAGAGAGAAGAAGATGAATGAACAATTAGAAAATGTAAATAATCATGCTAAAAAAGAAAATAGCTCTCCGCCTACTGGTTTTCAAGTAATCGCACGAGAGTTTAAAAAAGATAAATTAGCAATGTTTTCTCTTATAGGATTAGTAATTGTTATTGTAGGTATTTATATTTGGGCAATGTTTATTGATCAGGAAACAATGATGAAAGTTAGTCTTCGGGATAAGTTTTCAGAGCCGGGAGAAAAATTTATTCTTGGTGCTGACCAAGGTGGGCGTTCCATTTTAGGGCAACTAGTACTCGGTGCACGAAATTCTATTACTATAGCAATATCAGTTACGGTGATAACAGGGATTATTGGAATTGCTATAGGTCTAATCACTGGTTATTTTGGTGGCTGGATTGATAATGTTTTTATGAGAATAATTGATTTCTTTATAACGATACCATCGTTAATGATAATTATTGTTTTTGTTACTGTGGTACCGAAATACACAGTTCCAACCTTTGTTTTTATTATGAGTGCCTTTTTATGGATGGGGACAGCACGTCTTGTTCGAAGTAAATCACTTACAGAGAGTAGACGGGATTATGTCAATGCCTCTAAAACAATGGGTACTAGGGATATAAGCATTATTTTTAAAGAAGTGATGCCAAATATAAGTTCCATCTTAATTGTAGAAATGACACTGAATTTTGCCGGTAATGTGGGGCTAGAAACAGGATTATCCTATTTAGGATTTGGGTTACCTCAATCTACACCAAGTCTAGGTACTCTTGTAAGTTATGCAAACAATCCACTAATCCTACAAGATAAGTGGTGGGTATGGCTGCCGGCTTCTTTACTAATATTAGTATTGATGCTTGCAATTAACTATGTTGGTCAAGCAATTCGCCGATCCGCAGATGCTAGACAGCGTCTTGGATAATACGTTGGTATTAAACGTTTATCGTTTGATATAAAAGAGATATAAAAAGGAGGAAACAGAATGAGTAAAAAATACTGGGGCATACTCGCAATGCTTTTAGCGCTTATGCTTGTACTTGCTGCTTGTAACAATGACGGTGAAGAAACTTCTAGCGGTACAGACGAAGGAACAAAGACTGAAGAAGGCGCTACAACTGACGATGGTAAAGAAGAAGAAGAAGAAGAAGCGGAAGATCCAGCAGTTGATACAGAAGGTTTATTTCCTTTAACTGTTGATAACGAAGGAGAAGCTATCGAAGGTGGAACATTAAAAGTTGCACTAGGAACAGATACACCATTCAAAGGGGTATTCTCTTGGTCATTGTATGATGATGCTTACGATGCAGAGATTATGAACTATTCTTCAAATGTAATTTTTGGAACTGATGGTGACTTCCTTGTCAATGATAAAGGAATCGCAAAGCTAGAAGTAGATCAAGAGAACAATAAAGTGCTTGTGAAGATTCCATCAGATGTTAAATGGTCTGATGGGGAACCACTTAAAGTGGAAGACTTAATTTATCCATACCTAATCATTGGTCACCCAGACTATGAAGGTATTCGTTATGATGGGGATTTCCAAAATATCGTTGGTGCAACTGAGTACCATGATGGAAAAGCTGACACGATTTCTGGCTTGAAAAAAGTGGATGAAACAACATTAGAAATTTCATTCAAAAAATTATCACCTGCTATCTTCTCGATTGGAGATGGTCTATGGGGATATGCAGAACCTAGCCATACTTTAAAGGATATTCCAATTGGAAAATTATTGGAATCTGATCCGGTACGTAAAAATCCAGTTACTTTGGGTATATTCAAATTTGACAAGATTGTACCAGGTGAATCTGTACAATTCGTACGAAATGAACATTATTGGAAAGGTGCTTCAAAACTTGATGGAGTTCTATTAAAAACAGTACCATCTACATCAATTGCGAAGGCTATCGAATCAGGTGAATATGATATGACTGCTGGTAAATTACCTGCGACGACATATCCAGAAGTGAAAGATTTAGAAAATATTACAATTTTAGCTCAACCAGAACTATCCTATTCGTATTTAGGCTTTAAACTAGGTAAATATGATACAGCGCAAGGTATTTCGATTATGGATCCAAATGCGAAGATGGCCGATGTAAAACTACGTCAAGCAATGGGATATGCACTAGATGTTGAGCAAGTGAATGAAGTTTATTATGATAATTTACGTTCTAGAGCAAATTCATTAATTCCACCAGTATTTGCTTCTTTCTATGATCCTACTTTAAAAGGGTATACTTATGATGCAGATAAAGCTATCGCTATATTAGATGAAGCTGGTTATAAAGATACAGACGGAGATGGATTCCGTGAAACTCCAAAAGGAGAAAAATTAGTGATTAATATGGCTGGTATGGCCGGAGATGCAATCGCGGAAGAAATGGCAGCATTTTGGCTACAAAATTGGGCAGATGTTGGCTTGAAAGTTGAATTAGCAACTGGACGTTTAATCGAGTTCAATTCTTTTTATGATAAAGTAGAAGCAGACGATCCAGAAATCGATATTTATATGGCTGCATGGGGTACTGGTACCAACCCATCACCTGCTGGACTTTATGGAAAAGAAGCAGCATTTAATATGAGCCGTTTCACAAGTCCTGAGTTAGATGGTTTACTAGCTGCTATCGACTCACCTGAAGCATTTGATCCAGAATACCGTGCAAATGCATTCCGTGAGTGGCAAGAATACATGGAAGAAAATGCACCAGTTATTCCTACTCAATTCCGTACAGCAATTTATACAATTAACAAACGTGTCAAACACTACGATGTAAACTATGATACAGAGTTTGATTGGAATCAAATTGAATTGCTTGCTGAAGAGCCAATTAAATAATTTTTAAAAAAACCGTTCCTAAACGAAAGTTTAGGAACGGTTTTTCATATGGTTTAAGAAGGATGTGATACATATAAGAATTCTATTATTTTTAATCAGTTACGGGATAGCAGTTATTAGCTGCTCCCATTTATTATTATTCTTAAACTTTTTATCGCTTGGTTATTCTTTGAACTCTGTGCTGATGTACATGCTTCAGTCAAAGGAATTTATTATGCTTTGTGGATCCTTTTTAGCTTTAACGATTATCGTCTTCTTCCGAGGCCCATTGCGGCTTCCATTTTAGCCAAGGTTGCATTTGCTAATGCATTTGCTTTTTCTGCTCCAAGATCTAATATGTCGTCGAGCTCGGAAGAGTTTAATAATTCTTCGTATCTCGCTTGAATCGGAGCTAGATGATCGATGATAACTTGCGCAACAGATGCTTTGAAATCACCATAGCCTTTTCCTTCGTATTTTTGTACAAGTGCTTCTATTGAAACGTCCGTTAAAGCTGCTTCAATAGTAAGTAGATTCGAAACGCCAGGCTTATTTTCAAGATCAAAAGCAACAATTCCTTCCGAATCTGTTACAGAACTTTTTATTTTCTTTTCAATTTCTTTTGGTGTGTCTAGTAAACGGATCGTCGCTTTTTTATTTGGATCAGATTTACTCATTTTCTTTAATGGATCTTGTAACGATTTAATTCGTGCTCCGTTTTTCGGAAGTTGGATATCCGGAATCGTCAGAACTTCTCCGTACTTTTTATTGAAACGTTCCGCCAAGTCACGTGTTAACTCAACATGTTGTTTTTGGTCGTCTCCAACAGGTACGATATCCGATTGATATAGAAGAATATCTGCAGCCATAAGTGGTGGGTACGTTAATAATGCTGCGGAGACAGCTTCTTTTCCAGTTGATTTGTCTTTAAATTGTGTCATTCTTTCTAACTCGCCGATATAAGAAATACATTGCATAATCCATCCGGCTTGTGCATGAGCTGGCACTTCGGATTGGATAAATAATGTAGACTTATTAGGATCAATCCCTACTGCAATGTACAAAGCTGCAAGGGAACGAATATGACTGAGTAGTTCCTCTGGATCTTGTGGAATAGTGATCGCATGTTGGTCTACGATGCAGAACACACACTCGTAATCGTCCTGCAAAGCAGTAAACTGTCTAAATGCACCAATGTAATTGCCGAGTGTAATAATACCTGTTGGCTGCACGCCTGAAAAAATTTTCTTCATGTTTTTTCCTCCTGATTTTTATTAATCCAATTACTTTCTTCAGAAGGATATTTCCACTGAAGAAAATAAAAAAACATCATGCCTCCCTAAAAAAGGGACGAATGATGTAAAATCCGTGGTACCACCCAGCTTGCTAAAATAATTAGCCACTCTTCTTCATAACGTGAAGGACACGGTCTATGCTACTACAAGTTCACATAAACTGCTCGGAAGCCCATTCCATTTACCGTATGTTCTGTTTGCACCGACCACAGAATCTCTTGTCATACCGGATTAAATGTACTTTTCTTCGTCAAAGCTCAATTATTTTGTTTTGATAATTATATTATAGAAGAAACGCAAAAATCAAGCATAATAAACAACTAAAGCAATGCCCATACAAACTAGACAGCTCAAGCCTAAATAGACGATCGGCTTATAAGGAAACGATAAGATTTCGGATGGCATACGCATTTCATTTGCTGTTTTCTTCATGTGCTTAGGTGTAAACACTTTTCGCGTGCTTGTCACAAAAAGATCGAAAAATCCACCAGCAACTACATACGTCATTAGCCCAAGAAATGTAATAGATCCTCCAATATAAAAGGATATATTTATATAAGAACTGAGCGAAAAAGAACCGTATGTGAAGAACATAAGTATAAAAATTATAAGCTGTGCTACTAAAAAATAAATAACTTTTCTCTTCATAATTCACCTCGACCAAATAAATTATAGAAGATTCTCTTAAAATAATCAAAAATTAGACAATTCAAAATGTCAGAAATGAACAAATTAATTACCAATGATTCTCAAATGTTAGGTCTATGTAATGATTTTGTTACTATTTTGTAAAAATATTCTCGAAAAACCTGTACAAGTTTCTCTGAAAATGTATAATAATTATTGTAATGAATTTTTCAGACAATTTAAAAGGGGGTTATTCTTTTGAAGAATAGCAAGTTTGCTTGGCTTTTAAGCCTAATGTTAGTTGTTGCTCTTTTCTTAGCTGCTTGTGGCGGCGATAAAGAAGAAGGCACTGAAACAACTACAGACACAACAGATAAAGAAAAAGATGCAACAACAGAAGAAGTAGCAACTGACGAGGAACAAGTTCTTAACTTAATCATGACTGCTGAGATTCCAACAATGGATTCTGCTTTAGTAACAGATGCGGTTGGATTTGATCTACTTAACAACGTAAACGAAGGTTTATACCGTTTAAATCAAGATAATGTTGCTGAGCCTGCAATTGCTGATGGTGAACCAACAGTTTCTGAAGACGGTTTAGTATACACATTCAAATTACGTGATGCTAACTGGTCTGATGGATCTCCAGTAACTGCAAACGACTTTGAATATGCATGGAAACGTGCGATGAACCCAGATACTGCATCTGAGTATGGTCCATATATGATGGATGGCGTTATTAAAAACGCTACTGCAATTATGGAAGGTTCTGTTGAGTACACTGAATTAGGTGTTAAAGCTGTTGATGAAAAAACATTAGAAGTAACACTTGAAAAACCAACACCTTATTTCTTATCACTTATGTCATTTGGAACATTCTTACCACAAAAAGAAGAATTCGTTACAGCGCAAGGTGAAAACTATGCGAAAAATTCTGAAGCACTATTATACAACGGACCATTTACACTTGCTAATTGGGACGGGACAGGATTATCTTGGCAACTACTTAAAAACGAAGAGTACTGGGATAAAGATACTGTAAAATTAACTGAAATCAACTATGATGTTGTTAAAGAACCAGGTACAGGCGTAAACTTGTATTCGGAAGGTCAAAAAGACAAAGCTCCACTTACTGGTGAATTCGCAATGCAATATGCTGCTGATTCAGAACTAATTAACGAATCAGAAACATCTGTATTCTATTTCAAATACAATCAAGAACGCCTTGGAGAAAAAACTCCACTTGCTAACGTAAATATTCGTGAAGCAATGTCTAAAGGTTTCAATAAACAAGATTTAGTAGATGTAGTTTTAGCTAATGGTTCTGTACCAGCGAACTACTTAGTACCAAAAGACTTTACTTTCGATGAAGATGCAAATGATTTCCGTGATGTTAACGGAGATATGGCTGAATTCAATGCAGAAGAAGCAAAAGCTGCATTTGAAAAAGGATTATCTGAACTAGGAGTTTCTGAATTAGAGATCGAACTTCTAAACGGAGATACTGAATCAGCTAAAAAAATGGGTGAATACCTAAAAAATCAATTAGAAACAAACCTACCAGGTTTAACGGTTAAATTAAAAGAAGTTCCATTTAACGTACGTCTAGATCTTGACACAAACCAAGATTATGATATGCAAATTGCTGGATGGGGACCTGACTACCAAGATCCTTATACATTTATGAATTTATGGTTAACAGGCGGCGGTAATAACCAAATGTCTTATTCTAACCCTGAATACGATAAACTAGTAACTTCTTCTGTTAATGAATTAGCTCTAGATCCAGAAGCTCGTTGGCAAGCACTTGCTGATGCTGAAAAACTTCTTATTGAAGAAGATTTCGGAATCGGACCAATTTACCAGCGTGGATTAATGTTCCTTCAAAAACCATATGTTAAAGGTATTGTTGCTCACCCATTCGGTGGAGACTATAGCTACAAATGGGCTTATATTGAAGGTAAAAACTAATTTAGTGAATGTTTAAAATCACATAGTTTGAGAGTATATGGTATCCGTATTGGACCATATACTCTCTTTTTAAATGAATCAGAATTCACCAAATATTTTATTTTTTAAATTTAGTTTTGACAATAATAGAGTTTATCTGTTTATATATACTAGTAGAGTTTTAAAATTATAGAAATATATTATTTAGGAGGTGCAAAGATGACAAAATATATGATCCGACGTATCGTTTATATGTTTATTACCCTTTTCTTGATTGCGTCAGCAACATTTTTCTTAATGAAGGCGCTTCCAGGATCCCCGATTAGCTCTGCTCCAAAACTATCCCCTTCACAACTTGCGATGGTGGAAGCGAAATATGGATTAGATGAACCGGTTCCTGTGCAGTACGCAAAATATATGCTCAACTTGGCTAAAGGTGACTTAGGTAACTCATTCCAGTTTAAAAATGCCAGTGTAACAGAATTAATCATGAACCGTTTAGGTCCATCTGTTTTAATTGGAACACAAGGTTTGATTTTAGGTGTAGCTATAGGTATTTTGTTAGGTATGATTGCAGCATTAAGGCAGAATACTGTATGGGATTATGGTAGTACGTTAATAGCTATCATCGGTATTTCTATTCCATCTTTCGTTTTTGCAACATTGCTTCAATATTGGTTAGCAGTGGAATGGGGTCTCTTCCCTGTAGGTTTATGGAAAGATGGTTGGATGTCGAGCATATTGCCTTCGATAGCATTAGCAATGGGGCCACTTGCAACAGCATCTCGATTCATCCGAACAGAAATGATTGAAGTGTTGAGTTCAGATTACATTACTTTAGCAAAATCTAAAGGGGCTAGCGGATTTGAAATTGCATTCAAGCATGCTTTCCGTAATGCATTAATTCCTCTTGTCACTGTTTTAGGACCGCTTGCTGCTGGTTTAGTTACAGGCTCGCTTGTAATTGAACAAATCTTTGCAATACCGGGTATCGGGGAACAATTTGTTAAAGCGATTACGTCCAATGACTTCTCGATTATTATGGGAACAACATTATTTTACTCTGTATTGTTAATTGTCATAATATTCGTAGTAGACGTCCTTTATGGAATAATTGACCCTCGTATTCGTTTATCAGGAGGTAGTAAATAATGAGTTTAGATATTAAAAAAATACCTGCTGAATCTTTTGAAAGAGTTCAAATTGATAGTAGTCATGCTGAAAGAATTACGAAGCCGTCTTTAAGTTTTTGGCAAGACGCTTGGTTACGAATTCGGAAAAACAAGGCTGCTATTGCAAGCATATTTATATTAGTGTTTATCATTATTATGGCATTTGTGGGACCGATGGTTAGTCCCCATGATGCTGAGACCCAAACGATTACACATGCCAACCTACCTCCAAAAGTTCCTGGACTGGAGAAACTAGGAATCTTCGATGGTGTTGGTACTTTAGCAGGTAAAGAAGTAGATTTATATGAAATGAAAAAAGTAGATACGTATTATTGGTTTGGAACGGACGGATTAGGACGAGACATGTTCTCAAGAGCTTGGGAAGGAACGCAAATATCATTATTAATCGCTTTTGTAGCAGCGGTAATAGACATGGTTATTGGTGTCGCATATGGTGGTATTTCTGGTTACTACGGCGGTCGTACCGACGATATAATGCAACGTATTGTAGAAATATTATATGGTATTCCTACATTAGTTATCGTAATTTTGATGTTATTAGTTATGGAACCAGGCGTCACCGCGATAGTTATTGCGATTACGCTCACTGGTTGGATCGGTATGTCACGTATTGTCCGAGGGCAGGTTTTGAAATTTAAGAACCAAGAGTTTGTGCTTGCTTCACGAACTTTGGGTGCGGGTAATGGACGTATCATATCCAGGCATATATTACCGAATATCTTAGGAGTAATCATTATTAATACAATGTTTACCATTCCAACGGCGATTTTCTTTGAAGCCTTTCTAAGTTTTATCGGATTAGGACTTCAGGCACCAGATGCGTCTTTGGGTACACTTATTAATGATGGGTATAAAGTAATTCGCTTCCAACCACACATTTTATTGTATCCATCGATTATTTTAAGTTTGTTAATGATTGCATTTAACTTACTTGGTGATGGTTTACGTGATGCATTTGATCCGAAGATGAAAGACTAAAGGAGGAAAGCGAAAATGGAGAAAGTATTAGAAGTAAAAGACCTAGAGCTTTCCTTCCATACGTTTGCAGGAGAAGTGAAAGCAATTCGTGGCGTTAACTTTGATTTATTAAAAGGAGAAACGCTTGCAATCGTTGGAGAGTCTGGTTCAGGTAAATCCGTAACAACTAAGTCAATTATGCGCTTATTGCCTGAACATAGCTCTGAATTTAAAAATGGGCAGATTTTATTTAACGGCAAAGATCTAACGAAGCTGACAGACAGAGAAATGCAAAAGATTCGTGGAAAAGATATCTCAATGATTTTCCAAGATCCAATGACTTCTTTGAATCCTACGATGCCTATCGGAAAACAAATTATGGAACCGATTTTAAAGCACCGTAATGTAAGTAAATCAGTGGCTCATAAAGAAGCAGTCGATTTACTTCGTCTAGTAGGTATGCCTAAACCAGAAGCTCGTATGAAGCAATATCCGCATCAGTTTTCTGGTGGGCAACGCCAACGTATCGTAATTGCCATTGCATTAGCATGTAATCCACAAGTATTAATTGCGGATGAACCAACTACTGCTCTAGACGTAACGATTCAAGCACAAATTTTAGAGTTAATGAAGGATTTACAAAAGAAGATTAATACATCGATCATCTTTATTACCCATGATCTTGGTGTAGTGGCGAATGTCGCAGACAGAGTTGCTGTTATGTATGGTGGGAAAATTGTTGAAATCGGAACAGTAGATGAAATTTTCTATAATCCGCAACATCCATATACATGGGGATTATTAAGTTCTATGCCGTCGCTGGATACGGCAGAAGAGAAACTTTATGCAATCCCGGGAACACCTCCAGATTTATTGTCACCTCCTAAAGGTGACGCTTTCGCTCTTCGTAGTGATTATGCAATGAAAATCGACCTGGAGGAAGTTCCACCATTTTTTAAAGTGAGTGATACACATTATGCGGCAACTTGGTTATTACACCCAGATGCTCCGCAAGTAGATCCACCTTTAGCAATACGCGAGCGTATGAAAAAATATCCAGGCAGTCGTTACTATGAAGGAACGGAAGGAGGTACTTACTAATGGCTGAAAAATTACTCGAAATCAAAAATTTAAAGCAATATTTCAATCAAGGTAAGCCAAATGAAGTTCGTGCGGTAGATGATATAAGCTTTGATATTTATAAAGGGGAAACATTAGGTCTAGTTGGTGAGTCAGGTTGTGGTAAATCAACGACTGGGCGTACAATCATACGTTTATATGATGCAACTGATGGTCAAGTAATTTACGATGGTGTAAATGTACATGACAAAAAATCTAAAAAAGATTTAAAAGAATTCAACCGCAAAATGCAAATGATTTTCCAAGATCCATATGCATCTCTAAATCCACGTATGAAAGTACTGGATATTATTGCAGAAGGGTTGGATATTCATGGACTTGTGAAAAATCCAAAAGAACGAAAAGAAAAAGTAGTAGAACTTTTAGAAACTGTTGGGTTAAATCGCGAACATGCGGATCGTTATGCACATGAATTCTCAGGTGGACAACGCCAACGTCTTGGAATAGCAAGAGCGCTTGCTGTTAATCCTGAATTTATTATTGCGGACGAGCCTATTTCTGCACTTGACGTTTCGATTCAAGCACAAGTTGTAAACTTACTAAAAGAACTGCAAGAAGAAAAAGGCTTAACTTATTTATTCATTGCACATGACTTGTCTATGGTAAAATACATTTCTGACCGTATTGGCGTAATGTATTTTGGTAAACTTGTCGAGCTAGCTACAGCTGAAGAATTGTATGCAAATCCAATGCATCCATATACGCAGTCTCTACTATCAGCTATTCCACTTCCAGATCCAGATTATGAGCGCACTCGTGTACGTAAATCGTATGATCCTGCCAATCATAATTATCAAGATGGAGAAGAAATTGCGATGAGAGAAGTAACGCCTGGACATTTTGTTTATTGCTCTGAAAAAGAGTTAGAATCATTAAGAGCTATTTCCAGTTCCAAATAATATAATCATCGGTCATTCATACAAGAATGGCCGATTTTTTTTTAGATAAACTAAAATATTTGTGTATTTCTATAAAGTGACGGCAATCTCTTCAATACAGTCTTTAATTGTTGGTATAACTAGAATAGTATATAATAAAGTTACTAATTATTTTGTAGACTATTGTAATTTAAATAGATATAAATCATAAGAATAGATGGGGATTCATTATGTATCAAGATGTTCTTTTACGTAATAACGTAAATATCACAGGCAAAGGCCCACGGACAATGTTGTTTGCTCCGGGCTTCGGATGTGACCAAAATATGTGGAGGTTAGTGGCTCCTGCTTTTGAAGAAAACTATCGTATCATTCTTTTTGATTATGTGGGTTCAGGGAAATCTGATTATAATGCTTACGATACTAGTAAATATAGCGATCTTTATGGATATGCAAACGATTTAGTGGAAATATGTGCTGCACTGGATTTGAAAGAAATAACTTTTGTTGGACATTCAGTTGGTAGCACCATTGGAATGTTGGCTTCTATACAAAAGCCAGATCTATTTGAACATCTCATCATGATAGGTCCATCGCCTCGTTATCTGAATGATCAACCTGATTATAATGGTGGATTTGAGAGAGAGGAACTGGAAGGGTTGATCGATATGATGGAGATGAATTATATCGGCTGGTCAAATTACCTTTCAAAGGTCATTATGAAAAATCCTGATCGTCCAGAGCTTTCGAAAGAATTAGAGGAAAGCTTTTGTTCAACAGATCCAACGGTTGCTCGTCAATTTGCAATTGCTACTTTCTTTTCTGATAACCGAGAAGACTTGAAAAAAGTTTTGGTGCCATCGCTTATTCTTCAATGTTCTGAAGATGTAATTGCTCCCATTGAAGTAGGAAATTACATGCATCGCCATCTGCCAAAAAATACGTTACGTTTTATGGAGGCTACTGGGCATTGTCCACATATGAGCCATCCGGAAGAAACCATTCGTTTAATTAGAGAATATTTGACTGTCGGCTATGTGAGTACACTTAGTAAGGAGTAGATTATTTGATAGATGAACAATTGAATTATGCTCCATGTGGTTACTTATCACTTTCTGATGAGGGCATCATTCGCACAATCAATCAAACTTTGCTTAGTTTACTTGGCTTTGATGACCTATATGAGTTGAAGGGAAAACACGTTAACACCATTCTAACGGTTCCTAGCAAATCATTTTATCAGCTTTACTTTTTTCCTATTATTAAGCTACAGGAACGCGTAGAGGAGATGTACCTTACATTCAAGTCGAAAACCAATGATGATATTCCATTCCTTCTTAATGCAATACGCAAAAATCGAAATGGTGAAATCGTCAATGATTGTATGTTATTTCAAATAAAGAAACGCTACGAGTATGAGCAATCCCTCCTTGCGGTCAAAAAGGAGACAGAAGCACGCAACCGTGTTAAGAGAGAGCAAATAGCCGAGTTAGATCTTCTGAGAAGGGAATTGGAGTTTAAGCAAAAAGAACTGCTAGAAGTAAACGCACAATTAGAAAAGTTAGCTGCTACCGACGGACTGACTGGCCTTAAGAATAGGCGAAGTTTACAAGAAGATTTAGCCTCTAATATCGCTTTATTTACAAAAAAATCGCAATCCCTTTCATTATTGCTATTAGATATAGATCATTTCAAAAAGATCAACGACAACTATGGGCATTTAACAGGTGACAAGGTTCTTCAAGGATTAGGAATAATCCTGAAAGAGGAGTTAAGAGAAGGAGATGTTGCAGCTCGTTATGGTGGAGAGGAATTTGCATTGATTCTTCCTGATGCCGATCAAACGATTGCCCAGAAAATAGCTGAAAGAATTCGGCTACGTGTAGAGGGTGCTTGCTGGATAAACCAACCTGTCACCATAAGTATTGGAATCGCAATACTTATAACAGGAGATACAGTTAGTTCCCTTCAATCCCGAGCGGATCGGGCACTTTATTCCTCAAAAAACCGAGGTCGTAACCAGGTCACGCATGCTAACCACTACAATGATTAATATCAATGCCAGTGAAAGGAAACATAAATATAGAAGAAAAACGGAGTTGGTCAACGGACTACTCCGTTTTCTGTGTATAACCTAGGAATAGTAATTGTTTATTCCTCATGTAGTTAAGGTAATTAATAATAGAAAGGTGATGGATAGTGGTTCCCTTATAGAGCTTTTTACGACGTATTATCTATAATAAGTAAGCACAACCTAGGAGAAGTGATCGTAACATTATAAGCACTATTTCCCTTTCATTCATTGTTTAGTATTGTTAGAATAAAGGAACACTAAGGAAAGAAAGGAGAATTTTATGAAGAAGCCTATTAAAATACTAGCCTCATTGAGTGTAGCAGCCGCTGTACTATTACCTACAACAGTATTTGCGGAATCTAAACTATTCGCAGAAGATTTTTCCACAAAAGAGTTTAGTTTAAAACCGATTGATGAGAAGGTCATTACAACATCCAAACTATTCATATACGACTCCGGACTAACATTTAACTATCCTGATGCGGTGAGAGGAGTATATGTAACGGGACATTCAGCAGGTGGCTCCAGATTTGCGGATTTAGTCAATTTATTAGATGAGACAGAGCTAAATGCGATGGTAATCGATATTAAAGACGACTTTGGTAACTTAACCTATATTCCCAATGAAGAATCATCGCTTACGAAATATGAGATTGGTAAGCCATACATAAAAAATCCACGGGCTATGCTAGAAACTTTGGAAGAGAAAGAAATATATCCAATAGCACGTGTTGTTGTTTTTAAAGATACGGAGCTAGCAGAAAGAAAGCCCGAATGGTCGTTTGTGGAAGGATCTTCTGTCTGGAAAAATGGAAGAGGGGAATCATTCGTAAACCCTTTTCTACAAGAAGTATGGGATTATAATGTCGAAATTGCTATAGAAGCCGCGAAGATGGGCTTTAAAGAAATCCAATTTGACTATGTGCGATTCCCTGAAGGATTTGAAAATAGAGAAGATGTATTAAAGTACTCCATGGGAAAATATGAAAATTCTCAAGAAGACCCTGTTCAACGAAGAGTTACAGCGGTTACGGATTTTGTTGCATATGCAAAAGAAAAGCTAAAACCTTATGGTGTACAAGTATCAGTAGATATTTTCGGATACTCTGCTACATTACCGGAAGCGCCTGGAATTGGACAAAACTTCTCTAAGATATCCGAAAATGTAGACGTTATTTCTTCCATGATTTATCCAAGTCATTGGACACCTTATTTTGGTATAGCAAAACCGGATTTAGAGCCATATCGCTTAGTACAAGAATATGCAAAAGTAGAAAATGCAAAATTAGCAGAATTAGAAAACCCACCAGTATCAAGGCCATGGCTTCAAGATTTTACTGCTTCGTACCTAGGTGCTGGCAATTATCAAACATATGGTAAAGAGGAAGTAGAAGAACAAATAAAAGCATTAAATGAAGCAGGTATTAAGGAATTCCTACTTTGGAATGCAGGAAATAAGTATTCTCCTGGCGTTGACTATACACCTTAAATAAGAAAAGATAGGATTATAAAAAATCCTATCTTTTTTTATTTTTATGAAACTTTATTTCATGAAAAACGTATTAGTTAGTGTAACAGTTATTTTCATTAGCCTTCTTCTAAATGAGAATGTAAAAAAATTTCATTATAATGTTTATACCAGAAAAAAGAAGGGTATAATAAAAGCATCTATAAAAATTCTTTCTAGAATGTAAGTATAGCTTATATATTCAACGAATTTGTGACAGCTTCATCTAGAGAGTAAATTTTTCTTATAAACATATTTTAAATGACTATAATTTGGTGTATACTGAAAAAGTAAAGAATTACATTAAATTAATTATAAACTACTTCATATAACACAACTACCAATTGAAAGGAAGTGTTTTTAAATGATGGTTACGTTATTTACCTCACCAAGTTGTACTTCATGTAGAAAAGCAAAAGCATGGTTAGAAGAACATGATATTCCATATATGGAGCGTAATATTTTTTCTGAACCACTTACAATAAGCGAAATAAAAGAAATTTTACGAATGACAGAGGATGGAACAGATGAAATTATTTCAACTCGTTCTAAAATATTCCAGAAGCTAAATGTAGATGTGGAAAGCCTTCCTTTACAACGTTTATATGAGCTAATTCAAGAACATCCTGGGCTACTTCGTAGACCAATAATATTAGATGAAAAACGTCTACAAGTTGGCTATAACGAAGACGAAATTCGTAGATTTTTACCTAGAAAAGTTCGTGCATATCAGTTACTTGAAGCACAAAGGCTTGTGAACTAAAAGTTAATCAGCTGATTATTTTCAAAGAACTTTTGAAAATAGTCAGCTTTTTTTTGCTTGCATTAAAGCATAAATTTTCTTACAATTCATTTGTGATTAATTATTTGAAAAGAAAAGTTGGAATCCTTTTCTTTTTTTCACAAACAACATACAATAGTAGTAGACACTACATGATTGAGACGGTAGGAAGCGAAAGGAGATGTGTTAAATGGATATCGAACGTATCAATGACAACACTTTCAAAGTATACATTTCATACATCGACATTGAAGAAAGAGGCTTCAGCCGAGATGAAATATGGTTTAACAAAGATAAGAGCGAGCAGCTTTTTTGGGAGATGATGGATGAGGTTCATGATGATGACCATTTTGAAGAATTAGATGGCCCGTTATGGATACAAGTTCATGCGATGGAAAAAGGCTTGGAAGTGATTGTCACTCGAACGGAAATAGGAAAACATGAGGAACGATCAGATGATTTTGAAATGGATGACCTGTCAAATAAAATTTTCAAAAATGGTGTCTCTAGTTCTTTAGGAACTCACGAATTTGATGAGTTTTCGCATTACATGGATGATGGGGAAGAAATATCTTCAGAGTACACATTCGTGTTTGAGAACTTTGATGATTTACTAGTTCTAGCAAAAAAAATGGATAAAGTAGATTTCCAAACATCCTTGTATCATTACGAAGAAAAGTATTACTTACATTTAATTTTTAATTCGGAAACAACAGAATTTGAAACTGTTTTAAATACACTAAGCGTTATTTCTGAATTTGCAAGTAGTACAAAAACTACTATTCATATGATTCAAGAATATGGAAAAGAAATCATTGTAAATGACGTATTCCAAGAGCTAAACAGGCATTTTTAACCTTCCGTAAAACGAAGGTTTTTTTTTTCTTGATTTTTTCACTGAAAATTCGTACATTAGTGAGTAGAGGTGATGACCATACTAACGGCACAAACAAAACAAGGTGAAATAATCATATCTGCCAACTATTCACGACAGTTTTTAAACGATTTAAAAGGCAAAAGTACATTTCAGTGCCTTCAGTGTAAGGAAGAAGTAATATTGAAAAGCGGCCCCATAAAAATTCCCCATTTTGCACATAAACGAAGATCTGAATGTATACATTCTTTTTCAGAAGGTGAAAGTGAAGACCACTTGAATGGCAAATTACAATTGCACACGTTTTTCCAACAGCGTAATAGCAAGCCTCAACTAGAGTCATACATCCCTAATATTAAACAAAGACCAGATATTTTAGTTCACTACAATCATTCCCAGGTAGCTGTTGAATATCAATGTAGCCACATATTACCTTCTATCATTGAAGATCGTAACAGAGGCTATAAGCAACACCAAATAGAACCCCTATGGATATTGAGGACACCAACCATTTCAGAGTTCCCACCTCAAGAAATAGGAATCATGCAATTATCCGCATTTCGTCAGCAATTTTTCCTGGAAACCCCCACCAATGGGAAAATGATTATATCCTACTGTCCCCAAACAAAGTTCTTTCACTATATTTCCAATCCAGTTCATATCCAATCAAATAAGTATATCGTCAAAGTAAAAAAGCTGCCGATGGAGAAGCAAACTTGGCCATTTGCAGTTGTCAAACGGCTATCTGATAAAGAGTACGCCATGTATTTCAACATGTATAGAAAGCAACGTTTTAAGCATATAAATAATTTGTATTTCTATAATAGAAAAGGAGTTCAAAATCCGTTTTTAGAAGTATGCTATAGATGGAGAATGTCTCCCAGAGAAATACCAATTTTCATAGGAATTCCTACGGCATTTGCAGAATCATTTCATGTACATGCAGTGGAGTGGCAAATACAATGGATTGACTATTTAAATCAAATTAAAGTCCCTATTGAGGAAGCGAATCGAGCACATTGTGAAGTATTTCTACTATATCGTCCAATCGGTCTTAAACAGCCTTCTCCTATCCACTTAAAAGCTGTCCAAACCTATTTGTCGATCCTACAGGAATGTCTCATAAAATCAGACACTGACATTTATAAATGGAAGGTTAATAGATCAAAAATGTATAAGCTTCTATACAGTGATTTCCTTGCAAAGTGACCTGAAAATTGAGAAAATAATTAGTGATACGAATTTCGTAACAAATGGAAGGGGAGTTCATCTTGACAACAGAAACAAACAACAAAGTATTAACGCGTGAGGAAGTAGAAGAGCATCTAACTTGGAAATTAGAAGACATTTTTCCTTCCAATGACGCTTGGGAAAAAGAATTCCAAGATGTAGCTAAATTAGCTGAGAAAGCAGCAGCATTTCAAGGGACTATTGCAAATGGTGCGAATGCTTTGTTAGAGGTACTAACTTATCGTGATGAACTTACAGGGCGTTTACGTAAGCTCTATACTTATGCTCATATGCGCTCTGACCAAGATACAGCAAATAGCACTTATCAAGCGATGGACAGCCGTATTAAATCGCTATATGTAAAAGTTTCTACGGAACTATCATTTTTAGTGCCGGAAATTTTATCATTAGATGAGTCAACTCTTTCTACCTACTTATCTGAAAACAGTGATTTACAATTATACCGCCAACTTTTAGAAGAAATTAATCTAGAACGTCCACACGTACTTCCTAAAGAACAAGAAGCATTACTTGCACAGTTTTCAGAAGTGGCTGGTTCACCGTCGGATACATTCGGTAAGTTAAACAATGCTGATTTGGAATTTCCATCGATCAAAGATGAAGATGGCAATGAAGTACAACTCACTCACGGACGATATTCACGCTTTTTAGAAAGTGAAGATGGTCGTGTACGAGAGGACGCATTTAAAGCGATGTATGAAACATATGGCAAGTTCCGTAATACATTTGCATCTACTTTAGCTGGGAATGTAAAAGGGGATAATGTAAACGCTAAAATTAGAAAATACGCTTCTGCTCGTGAAGCAGCTATGTCGGGAAATCATATTCCTGAAAGCGTCTACGATAATTTAGTCGGAACGGTCAATAAAAACGTTCATCTGCTCCATAAATATGTTAGCTTACGAAAAAAAGTACTAGGATTAAATGAGCTCCATATGTGGGATTTATATACACCACTTGTAAAAGAATTAAAAATGGAATATACGTATGAGGAAGCTTGCGATGCAATGTTAAAAAGCTTTGCACCGCTTGGAGAAGAATATGTATCGATCGTAAAACAAGGTTTAGAAAATCGTTGGGTAGATGTAGTTGAAACGAAAGGAAAGCGCTCTGGAGCATATTCTTCCGGTACGTATGGTACAAACCCATACATTTTGATGAACTGGCAAAATAATGTAAACAATTTGTTTACATTAGCACATGAATTTGGCCATAGTATTCATAGTTACTATACTCGCGCAAACCAACCGTATGTGTATGGTGATTACTCTATTTTCGTAGCAGAAGTAGCATCTACTTGTAATGAGGCATTACTGAATGATTATTTATTAAAAACAATTGAAGATCCTAAAAAACGTATTTACTTGCTAAATCATTGGTTAGATGGATTCCGTGGAACTGTATTCCGTCAAACCATGTTCGCAGAGTTTGAGCACATTATCCATCAGCTTGACCAAGACGGAGAAGCATTAACAGCGGATAAGCTAACGGAAGAGTATTATAAACTAAATCAAAAATATTTTGGCGATGATATCGTCATTGACGAGCAAATTGGATTAGAGTGGGCGAGAATTCCTCATTTCTATTACAATTATTACGTGTATCAATATGCGACTGGTTTAAGTGCTGCTACCGCATTAAGCAATCAAATTTTAACAGAAGGTCAACCAGCTGTAGACCGTTATATAAATGAATTCTTAAAAGCAGGTTGCTCGGATTATCCAATTGAAGTGTTGAAAAAAGCTGGCGTAGATATGAACACAGCTGCTCCTATCGAAGAAGCATGTCGAGTATTTGAAGAAAAGCTAAATGAACTAGAACAATTACTTTTAGCAGAATAAAATAATTGGAAGAAGGCTAAACTGAAGATTCATCCAGTTTGGCCTTTTTTGTTGGTTAGGAAACAGTGGAATATTTAAGATATGTAGATAACTTTTTTAGAATAGCATTATAGGATTCTGCGCGGCTGCGCTTCGCTTTCCAAGGGGGAGCGACTGCCTGGCTCGCGCCACCGTACTAAATCCCTCTAATTAAGTAGTTGCAGAATAAGTATCTCCAGAAAGTGGATAAGGGCAACCAAATAGCAGTGAAAGCAACCAGTCCTAGCCTAAGAGCAACCAAGCGATAGTTGAGAGCAACTAGAGGCAGTCTGAAAGCAACCAAATTACCCCTGAGAGCAACCAATTATTAATAAAACAAGTATACTTGGAGTGAGACGCCGATAATAATAGCGCATTATTGGGCATTGCTTTACAAAAAGCATCGACTTTGTAGGATTTGTCGCATTCAGAGGCTAGTTTATCGCAGCCACAGTGGATATTGTCGCACCCCACCATTTATTGGATTTACCCAGTTCAGAAACTGTTTAATAGTTGGTTTTTAGCAAGCCGATACTGAATAAACAAGCAGTTATTGATTTTCACTGCAGCCGTCGATTCCTGTGAAGGCCAACAGGACGTTGGTTTCAAAGTCGTTGCCACACGATGTGGCGCTCTTAGCCTTTGTTCCTTGGGCTAATGAGACATTCCAACGACGCCCAAAGCGGCGGGGATGGCTCATCGCTCCCCCCACGGAAAGTGTACGACTGTAGGGAAAATCATAGCGGTCACCTAATAGAAATTTCTACCGCTCAGTTTCCCTATTAGGTGCATTATCCATGCAACAAGGG
Source organism: Psychrobacillus sp. NPDC093180 (assembly GCF_044754065.1). NCBI lineage: Bacteria > Bacillati > Bacillota > Bacilli > Caryophanales > Bacillaceae > Psychrobacillus > Psychrobacillus sp. NPDC093180. The sequence continues at coordinate 472,241 of NZ_JBIVOJ010000002.1, forward strand.
CATTAAAGCTCACCTAAAATCTAGTCAGGTGAAGACTTAAAAAGGTATGACGTCTAATGTATGACGAATTTGTGAAAATGCAAGCTAATATATTGTATTTATTTAGGGAGCATGTTAAAGTAAGAGTGTGAAATAAATCACAAGATAACATACACCCCTTTGTTTGAACGTGAACATTTCTCCCATCCCCTTTGTAAAACGAAAAGACCCTTTCCTAACTGAGGAAAGGGTCTTTTCTATTTGAAAAAGAAATTGTTTTAATTTCTCTACAAGATAAATTGAAATTGGTGATATGCTCTGGGTCTAAAGCATACTAAAAACATACAACCGGAAAATAGGATTCAATTTAAATGCCAATGCCCCATGAAAATTGGTTAATCAACAGACATGGAAAGAGTGTATACATATATGAAATCGGGCAAAGAAAAGCTCCTCATCGATTGTAGATGAGGAGCTTTTCTTAGTTATTTTTTAATCGCCATATGACAACATCGGGTAATACTAATCTTTCAACTTTTTGAAGTAAAAGTAGCTTTTTCAGTTCTCGTTCAGCTTGTTGTTCGGAAATATTATAATAGCTAGCAATTTCATTTGTCGTTAGGGAATGGAATCGATCAAAAAGCTTTTCGAGTGCTGGTGGTTGTTGTACTTCCGGTATTTCATAGAGCATTTCTTGTAATATTTGTACATAAATTTCATAAGGATAAATGCCTGATACTTTTATACCTTCATCTTCTATGTTTTCATTAAAAAATACGATACTTGGAAATGTGGTGACATCCATTTCAGAAGTGATGGATAAATCACTTTGGAAAGAGCGTGCACATTCTCTTGATTTAAAATCTTGTGTGAACTCTTCTACATCAATGTTGACTTTGCTTGCTATTTCTTGCAAAACAGAAAGGGAAGTAACATTTTTTGTTTTAATGAAAAGGTATTCTTGTATTTTATTGAAAAAACGAAGAGCAGCCTTTTTCCCTTGAAACTCTGCAGCTTTTACTGCAATGGAAGGGAATACAGAATGCTCTATATCCGGAAACTCACAATGGATCTGCTTTTTTTCTTCCTTTGACGTGTTGCAGACAGTATTTAAATTATTCAACTGTGTACTTAGTACCGTTCTAATCGTAAAATATTGTCCGTATTGAACTTGCAATTTCCGAATAATCGGTTGCATTTCCCAACAAGCTGAGCAAAGGGGATCTAGAAATACATACATTTCAAGTGGCTTGTTTACTAAAGGAGATGTAATCGGTTCAGTCGGAATGAGTATTCTTGTCACTATTGTTCCTCCTCATGACTCATTTGATTGACCATGTGGTTGGCAGTAAGCTCCAGTCTTCGATAGAAAGTTTCACGCACTTTACCTTCTAGACCAACAGTGTCCATTGCAGCTCTCATGCAAGAAAGCCAAGCTGTTGCTCTCTCAGGTGTAATCGGGAACGGATTATGACGCATTTTCATCATTGGATGTCCATGCTCTTCTGTATATAAATTGGGACCACCCAGATATTGTGTTAAAAATTGTTTCTGTTTTCTAGCGGTCTCGGTTAAATCATCTGGAAAAATAGGCTTTAGCAATGGATGTTTTGCAACATTACTGTAAAACGTATCGACAAGCTCGGATAGTTTCTCTGCTCCAATCTCATCGTAAGGAAGTATTGGTTTTTGTGTCATAATTCGTTACTCCTTTGTTTTAGCACTAATATCATTCTATCAATCCCAAAGAATTATCTCAAATAATTAGATTGCCATATAAAAACGACCTGAAAAGGTCGTGGCGATATTATGCTTGGTAATAGTTTAATACTTTTTGAACATAATTTTGTGTTTCTTTATATGGGGGGATTCCGCCATATTTTTTTACTGCTCCCGGTCCTGCGTTATAGGCAGCGAGTGCTACTTCGGTGTCCCCATTAAACTGATCGAGCATTTGGCGTAAGTACTTTGCACCGCCCATGACATTTTGCTCGGGGTCTAAAATATTCGCTACACCTAAGTATTTGGCTGTACCAGGCATCAATTGCATTAAACCTGATGCACCAGCTGAACTTACAGCTGATGGATTAAAATTAGATTCTTGTTTAATGACAGATGATATTAGTTTCTCTGGTACATTATAGTATTTCGCTGCACGCTTTATAATGTCATCAAAATCGGAGGATTTCATCGTTTCTAAAGGTGCATAATTAGCAATAGCATTCATTAAACTTTCATTTTGAAATGCAAGGTTTGAAGGCTTAAAAACAGGGGAATTGCCATTATAATAGAGGGAGTTCCCGTTGCCCAAAGCCGTATTATTTTCATCGCTTTGTAGTACCTGTCCTAACATGTCAGAAAATAAGGATGCAGGTGAAGTGTTTAGCGAACTTTGTACACTTCCGAGCGTCTGCATTGCATTTATTTCCATGAGTGTTTTAAGGGATTGAATATCCATTAGGTATCAACCTTTCAACGAATTGTTATATTTCATAAGGCGAGCAATTTTTTTATCAGTAGTTCGGAGGGGAATATGGTTTTCTTCTAATAATTGTAGAAAAACCTTCTGCCCATTTTCGACGTCTCCACATTCATATTCTACCTCAAAATCTTCTATACGACTATAAAAGGAGTGATCCAAAAAAAGTGTACCTTTTTTGTACGCGATTTGTGCTCGATCTGTTTGCATACGTCCGATACATGTTAATGGTCCTTTATCTTTTATTTGCTCCAAAAATGAGACAGCAGGGAAGCATGATTCGTCAATAATAGCATCACGTTCATCATTGGATAGTACGACAGTTTTTTCTTCCATTACATGTTCCTGTACTGGTATTTTTAAAGTTAATTCATTGCGGTTAGGTAATACGCGTAATCTAAATCCCATTTTGTTTTCTTTAAAATAGCTTTCTGGTGTATCAAAATAGTAATTTGTTTGTGTTTGGAAGTTGGTAGATGTTAAGCCTAAAAAGGAAACTAATCCTTGAAATTCTTCTTTTGTAAGTAGGTTCTTAAATTCGATTTCACGTTCAGAGTGCACAATTTCACTACCTTTCTTATTATTTCTATTATAGACGGTTTGCAAGGAGTTTCAATATGTTAAAATAGTGAAAGAATGGACAGAAAGGAAAGATTTATTTTGCCTATTACTTATAACGTGCACAGTGGCGTGCAACTAGAAAATGATATACGTTTTACATTAGAGGTAACACCGGACAAACCAAGTATAAATGCGGGAGGCCGAATGATTACCGATTCCGACTCGTTGTCATTTGTGTACCTATTAGAAGATGAAGATGGGTATCATTATGTAAAATTTGGACAAGATGTATGGCCATTATTAGTTAATACATTAAAAGCGGAAGATGATCCGACATTACAGTTCGGAAATATTGAACTAACCTTAAAAAATTTTAAGGAAGAACTGGAAATGCTGATTTTTAATATTGAAGGCAATGATAACTATGGTGTCGAATTTTCCAAAGCGGTAGAAGAAGCGTTTGAAGAAATATTAAAAGCATGAGTGAAATGTAGGTGAGTATATGGGTCAATGGGAACGTTTTTTAGAGCCTTACAAGCAAGCAGTTTCCGAGTTAAAAGTAAAGCTAAAAGGAATGCGCACACAATATGAAATTGAAAATACAAACTCGCCAATAGAATTTGTTACGGGACGTGTTAAGCCGCTTGCAAGTATTTATGACAAGTCACTTATTAAAGGTATCGCATTCGAACCTTCCGAGACGTTAGCAAAAGAAATACCTGATATTGCTGGCCTTCGTATGATGTGCCAGTTTGTCGATGATATCGAGCATGTGGTAGAACTACTACGTGCAAGAAAAGATATTAAAGTGGTAGAGGAACGAGATTATATTTCTCATAAAAAGCAAAGCGGATACAGGTCGTATCATGTCATTATTGATTATCCGGTTCAAACAATTCATGGAGAAGTCCATATTTTAGCGGAAATACAAATCCGGACACTTGCCATGAATTTTTGGGCGTCAATTGAACATTCGCTAAATTATAAGTATAAAGGGATATTTCCAGAGGAGATAAAAAAACGTCTGCAGTATGCAGCGGAAGCAGCTTTTCGTTTAGATGAAGAAATGTCGTTAATACGCGGTGAAATACAAGATGCCCAAAAATATTTTAGTGAATATAAAGAGCTATCTACACCAAGAATTCATGAAGGCCAAAAAGAAGAAAGGGGACGTGCGTGATGAAATTTTTTATTCAATCACGAAATGATGACTTATCCAATCGCTTAATGGAAAAGGCTAAAAAGTATTTAGTTGATTTTGGATTAGTATTGGATGAGGAAAACCCTGATATTGTTTTATCGATAGGTGGAGATGGAACGTTATTACATGCTTTCCACAAATATAAGCATTTAACGCGTACTGTTGCTTTTGTCGGTATTCATACGGGGCATTTAGGTTTTTATGCAGACTGGAAACCAGTAGAAATCGAAAAGCTCGTCATTAGCATTGCCCAAAAAGAATTCGAAGTCATTGAATATCCTCTCCTAGAAGTTACGATTAACTATCGACATGAAGAAGATAGCTCCGTGTATCTTGCTGTTAATGAATCGACTGTAAAATCTCCGGATGTAACATTAGTGATGGATGTTGAGTTAAATGGCAAGCCCTTTGAACGATTTAGAGGAGACGGGCTATGTATGTCCACACCATCTGGCAGTACAGCCTATAACAAAGCGCTAGGTGGGGCGATCGTGCATCCTTCTTTAGAAGCAATGCAACTTGCAGAAATTGCATCTATTAATAATCGGGTTTTCCGGACAGTTGGCTCTTCTCTTGTATTACCTAAACATCATACCTGTTTATTGAAGCCGGTAAAAGGCCCAGATTTTATGGTGACGATCGATCATTTACATTTACTACACAAAGATGTGCAGTCGATAAAGTACCGGGTGGCGGACGAAAAAATTCGTTTTGCAAGGTTCAGATCGTTTCCGTTTTGGCAACGAGTTCACGATTCCTTCATTGATAGTGACCTGAAAAATGATTAATCAACGAATAACTTTATCTTTTGAAATAAAAGAAGCTCCAGTGATACTTCGAGATGCCATCAAACAGTATGGTATTTCGAAAAAAGCGTTGACTAGTATTAAATATGAAGGCGGCAAGATACTTGTTAATGGGGAAGAAAAAACGGTTAGGCATACTTTGGAAACCGGCGATATCGTGACAATCATATTTCCAGAGGAGAAGAAAAGCGAAGGCTTAATCCCGCAAAAAGGAGATTTCCCCATTCTATTTGAAGATGATCATATATTAATTTTTTCAAAAGAGGCGGGGCTCAGCACGATCCCTTCACGTGAACATCCACGCGGAACAGTTGCGAATTTCTTGGCAGGCTATTTTGCTGAAAGTGGGATCTCCTCTACTGTTCATATCGTGACCAGACTAGATAAAGATACTTCGGGAGTAATCTGTGTCGCAAAGCATCGCCATGCGCATCACTTATTGAGTGAGATGCAAAAAGCAGGCACCATTTCCAGAGACTATGAAGCAATTGTACATGGATTTATAAAAGAAGATGCCTTTACTATTGATGCTCCGATCGGGCGAAAAGATGGCAGTATTATTGAACGTTTCATATCGCCAGAAGGCAAAAATGCTAAAACCTCTGTACAAGTTTTAAATCGCTTTCACTTGGAAGGTGAAGAACTAACACATGTTAGATTGCAGTTGCATACTGGTAGAACGCATCAAATTCGTGTACATATGATGTCAATTGGACATCCTTTAATAGGAGACGATTTATATGGTGGCAGCTTAAAATTCATACAAAGACAAGCTTTGCACGCTAGAGAGCTAAAATTAATCCACCCATTTTCAGGCGAATCATTAAAAATAACTTCTCCTTTTCCACAAGATATGGAGAATATTATACCTTTTAAAACCACTAAATAATCCTGTCTAACAGGGAATTTAGTGGTTTTCTCCATTTAGTGTGGGGATACTACGTAGTAAAGCCGCTTAATTGTATTGGCGGTTCTAGGAGGAGCGTTTCAGAATGATTTCCCGGGGAATAATACAAGTTGGAGCAACACCCTTTTTTATGTGAAAGAGGTTGCTTATTCGTTTTTAAGCCCATACAATGAGAGAGGAACATTGGAAGGAGGGAAAAGTGTGAAAGAAGAAATGAATCAACTACAATTAGAAGAATCAAATTTAATTGATTTCTTAAGTAATGATTTAATGGATGCATTTAGAGAAGAATTTATGCAGTTACATCCATACGATCAATCGCTATTTTTTGAAAAGGTGGATCCAGAAATACGAAAGAAAATCTTTCATTACCTATCTCCTCAAGAAATGGCCGAGCTGTTTGAAGCGACAAAATTTGAAGAAGAACAATATGATTTTTACTTAAAGGAAATGGACAAAACCTATGCAGCAGACATGCTTTCCTATATGTACGCTGATAATGCAGTTGATGTACTGAATGAGTTAGGGAAAGATCAAGTCGCTAGCTATTTAAGTATAATGGATGTAGAATCTGCACAAGAGATTAAAGACCTTCTCCATTATGAGGAATATACAGCAGGATCAATTATGACAACTGAATATGTTGCCATTCCAGAAACCTCCACATGTCGGTCTGCAATGACCATACTTAGAAACGAAGCACCCAAAGCTGAAACGATTTATTATATGTTTGTTGTAAGTGAGGATCATCAATTAACTGGGGTTATTTCCCTTCGCGATTTAATCATTGCAGATGAAGATACGCTTATTAAAGATATTATGAACGAACGCGTCGTTAGCGTTTTAGTTAGTGCTGATCAAGAAGAAGTAGCACATATGATTAAAGACTATGATTTCTTAGCAGTACCGGTAGTCGATTTTGAACAACATCTACTTGGGATCGTTACAGTCGATGATATTATTGACGTATTAGATGAAGAAGCATCGGATGATTACTCCAAACTTGCCGGTGTATCGGATATGGACACATTTGATAAAAATCCATTTCAAGCAGCCAAGAAAAGACTGCCATGGCTTATTATTTTATTATTTTTAGGAATGATGACTGCAAGTCTGATGAGTGTGTTTACAGAAACGTTAGAAAAAGTTGCATTACTCGCGGTTTTTATCCCATTAATATCAGGTACCGCTGGAAATAGTGGTACTCAGGCTTTAGCTGTTGCTATTAGAGGGATTGCTACAGGGGATATTGAGAAGCAAAGTAAGCTGAAACTGCTTGCTAGAGAGGCTGGGACCGGTTTAACTACAGGAATATTATGTGGAATTATTGTAGTAGGTATTGTTTTCTTTTGGAAGCATGATCTTTTAATTGGATTATTAGTCGGGGCAGCGATCTTTGTTTCTATTTTTGTAGCGACAATTTGTGGTTCGTTTATTCCTTTATTGATTCAGCGTATGAAAATAGATCCAGCTGTTGCATCGGGACCGTTTATTACTACAATCAATGATGTCATTAGTATTTTAATTTATCTTGGCCTTGCGACGGTCTTTATTTCTTCATTACAGGTGTAGTTCACATTATTTTAGCTAAATGCATAAAGTAAAGGAAAAAGGATGTGGCTGTGAACATTTATAATGATCCTTTAATCTATATAAAAGGTCCGCCGGTTTTCCATCTTCCTCCTCGTGAAAAAGTGGATATACAAATGGAAGAGCAAGTGATAGAAAAAGTCCAAGAACAAGTGCGAGTGCAAGATGAAAGCACTTCTATCTATGAATTACGTACGAGTATGACCGATAAGACAGTAGCCATTTTTGAAAAGCTAAAATTTTTAGCGAAACCATTTCAGCGAAAAGTATATCGTCCATTAGTATTCCATTTTGAGGATGGTTCGCTGCTTCAAGGTGAAGTGGAAAAAGTAGAAGACGGGCGAGTAACTTTTTTTGTTGGAGCAGGAGAACTTATGACGTATCCAGTTGAACAAGTAGAAAGAATTATATGGCGTGGAGTAGAAATGAAATAAAAAGAGCAAACTATCCTTCAAAAGGGTAGTTTTTTTATATATAAAATAATCTTATCTATCTTTACCAAGATAACTTTCATTTGTCTTGCGTAGTAAGTCTATAAGCTACCTCGTGCAGACGAGTGGGACTCTACTACTGCAAAATTCGCTCTAAGGGCAACTCATCCAGTTGGGATTCAAATGTGCAGCTTTGCTTATTAATAACTTGTCTTAATCTTTGGTGTCTCACTTCAAATAAGTTGGTTGTTTTAAGAATTGATTGCTTTCAAAGAATAATCTGTTGCTCTTAACCATTTATTGGATTTATACTTACGAAAAACTGTTGGAGATTTTGTTTTTAGCGAGTCGATACTAAATAAGTATGTATAAAATTCTACAACAAAACCGTTCGGGATTGGCCCGAACGGAATAGACACTACGAGATGAAACGATCAGTCACATACATTTAAAAATACATCTGCTACACATTCAATAGCACAGAAACAATTTAAATCTACTGTAATACAGCTGCCTGTCAATCTAAAGTTACGTACTTTACAAAGTTTTCTCAAATTAATTTTTGTACCACATTCAGATAATAAATCAACTTCATGTCTATTGGAATCAAGTGGTTCTAACACACGTAATGTTGCACAACAACCGTCAAAAATATCTTCTACACGGAAATAGACGGAAATACAATCATTATCGCAGTTATCTGTGTCACGGAAAAATGCTTTAAAAGGATCGCCATCCTTAGTTAACAACATGAAAACTCGTGTGTCTGCTCGATGACGAGCGGCAGGACTTACAAGACCTCCAAGTGGTTCTAAGAAACAGTTTGTAGGACATTGCGGACAATCATCATTTGTTGCTTGATCTTGGATGTCTTTAATAGCACGAACAACATCACAAACGCACCCTCTATCATGTCTCGTAACATCAGTTACGTCTTCATTTCTTCCACAACCCATTTTGTTTCACCTCCTTTGTTATCTCTTTCTAACTTATGTAAGATCCCTACTTCGAATAGGGCAAATATCTCTAGTGTCTTTCGTATATTTCATTTTTGCGAGGTCATACTAATTTAAAAGGAGCAAAAAGCCAATGATAAAGATAAAATATACACTTTTGCTTTTACTTTTCTTAACTGCTTGTTCGAATGAGACGAACCAAGTGATATATCCGGAAAATGATTTACCAGAGTTAGAACAAGTATTGAACAGTAAAGAAGCAGTTTATGGATATCGAAGTGTGATGAACAAAGATGATGTACTTGTTTCAATCGATATACGGAGGATGCATCAATTTAGTGAAAACAAAATAGCAAAAAACATTGAGAAGGAATTAAAAGAAAAATTTCCGGATAAAGAATTTCTTGTATCAAATGACTTGAAATTAAAATGGGAAATCGAAAAAATAATGAAGCAAAATTTAAAAAATGACGAACTAACTAAATCAGTCGATGAAATAAAATCTTTATTAAAGGAAGAGACATAATGGACCAAAAACAATTCGATAAAATAGTCGAAAGACAGACCCCTAAACCCGTAATGTTTTTTAGTATACTAAAAGCATTTTTAATAGGAGGAGCTATTTGTACGATAGGGCAGCTAATTACTTTTTTTTATATACGATTTTTCCCTTTCACAGAAAGAACGGCTGCAAATCCTACAGTAGCTACAATGATCTTCATTGTAATGATTTTAACGGGAACCGGATTATACAAAAAGATTTCTCAAGTTGGAGGTGCTGGCTCGGCAGTGCCGGTAACTGGTTTTGGAAACGCCGTCGTTTCTGCTGCAATTGAACATAAATCAGAAGGCTATGTATTAGGGGTAGGAGGGAACATATTTAAGTTAGCCGGCTCCGTTATTGTGTTCGGTGTATTCTCTGCCTTTTGTGTAGCACTTATTAAAACAATTTTAGTGAAAATGGGAGTGGTCTCATGGTGAATACATTTGGGACAATTCAATTTAAAGAAAAACCTAGCATAGCAAGTACTGGTGTGGTTGTTGGACCAATGGAAAAAGATAGTCCTTTTGCTGCTTCATTTGATGAAATTCTTCCATTAGAGAATGAAAAAGATGAATCATATGAACAAGCGAATACACGTTTTATCGAAAAAGCTTGTGCAGTGACTGTTCAAAAAGGCCGGGAGCAGATGGATAATATCGATATGTTTATTGGTGGCGATTTGATCAATCAATTGTCTCCTACCAATTTTGCCGCAAGGAAATTAGCTATCCCTTTTTTAGGTGTTTTTTCGGCTTGTGCAAGCTCGATGGAATCAGTGATCCTTGGTAGCCTTCTAATAGAATCAGGTAATGCAAAGTCCATTTTAGCGGGGGCGTCTAGTCATCATCCAGCGGTGGAAAGACAGTTTAGATATCCGCTTGAATATGGAGCGCAAAAACCTGGAACAGCTCAATGGACCGTAACTGGTGCTGGTTTTGCACTACTTCAAAATCATGCAAAAAATGCGCCGATTATTACACATGCCACGATTGGAAGAGTGGTTGATGGAGGTCAACAAAACCCTCTACATATGGGAGCAGCGATGGCACCTGCAGCAAGAGATACAATAGAAAGACATTTAAAAAATACTAATAGTAAGATTTCTGATTATGACGTTATTATGACAGGTGATCTAGGGAAAATTGGTTTGTCTATCTTAAAGGAAATGTTTCAAGATGAAGATAGTGGAGTGATCCTACAAGATGCAGGAGCACAATTTTATGGAGACGATTCTTTTTTCAATGCAGGTGCTAGTGGGGCTGGTTGTTCAGCTACTGTTTTTTTTAGTCATATATACAAACAATTAAAAAATGGTGTTTATAAACGTGTATTGCTTGTTGCAACAGGAGCGTTATTATCACCTTTAACATTTCAACAAGGTGAAACAATTCCTTGTATTGCGCATGCCATTGAATGCCGTATGGAAAAGAGGGGATAAAATGATTTCTTCATTAATTACTTCATTTGTTGTTGGTGGCCTTTTTTGTGTTGTAGGTCAAATTTTGATGGACGGCTTAAAGCTTACGCCTGCTCATACTTTAAGCACGCTAGTAGTAGCGGGATCGATTTTAGACGGTATTGGTTTATATGAACCATTAATTGATTTTGCAGGAGCAGGTGCAACCATTCCTATTAGCTCGTTTGGGAATTCATTAACGCATGGTGCACTAATTGAAGCAGAAAAACATGGACTGATAGGTGTAATAACAGGAATGTTCGAGGTCACAAGCTCTGGAATAAGTGCAGCTATCATATTCGGAGTGATTGGCGCATTTATTTTTCAAAATCGGAATACGACCTACTAGTTAAAACGCCCTTTTTCTAAGTCACCTCTTTGCATATAGTAAGTTGAAGAGGAGAGGAGGGAAAGGATATGTACGACTACTGTGGTGGAGGATATCCCGGCTATGGCGGAGGCTATGGTAACGGTGGAAATCGTAGCTCAACATTCGTTTTAATCGTTGTTTTATTCATCTTATTAATTATTGTAGGAGCAAGTTTTCTCCCTTAATCCAAAACAATCATAATGTGAGGGGGAAAAGAAGTGCAAAATCCATTATTTAAAGCAATTGAAAATAAAACTGGAGTATCTATGGAAGACTTGTTTACGCTTGCCAATGCCATCTCATATGCAGATTTTACGGATGAAAAGCAAGTTCGTAAAATTGTACGCAAAGTTGGCAAGCTAGCAAATAAACCAGTATCTCAACAAATGGAAGATGAATTAACGAAGTCCATTTTACAAAGTGGAAGCTCGTTAAGCTTAAAAGATATAGAAAAGCTTTTATAGATAACAACTGAAAACTGAATTCTCTTTCGACAAAAAAGTGAACACTAAAAGCCTCAGGAAGATGACTTATATTTTATCCGATAAACTGGATAAAATAAAAGTTCAAATTTTCTGAGGCTAAGTGGTTTAAAGTATATTTTTTTCGGGTATGGAGTAAATATAAATAGATGGAGGTGGAAAAGATGGGCTATATTATTCCAAATCAACCGATACAGTCTCAGATTTATGCTAACCGAATGCTAATGGATAATTATAATTTTGCGTACATTAATAATGTGGACGGCGTTAGGATGAAGACAAGCTTCGAGGAACATTTACATAAGCAAGAGCAAGAACTAGAACTAGCAGAAAACGAAGAAAAGCAATTAAAGGAACCAAAAGAATCAACTGATCTACCATTATATAAAAGCTTTATCCAACCAAACCCTATCAATTTATCACCAATAATCGCGGAAATTAGCGGTAAAGGAAATAATATTAATCGTTATATCTGATGAAAATGCCAATATGTAAGTTGGCATTTTTTTTTATTGGTTAGAAAGCTCTATGGCTTGTCGATCAGTATAGGGAAACTGCGAAGTAAGAAATTTTATTAGGTGACCACTAGGATTTTGGCACGGCGGCGCTTCGCTTTCCGCGGGCGAGTGCCACCGCACTAAATCCCTCCAATTGTGTAGTTGCAGAATAAGTATCTCCAGATAATGGATAAGGGCAACCAAAAAGCAGTGAAAGCAACCAGTCCTAGCCTGAGAGTAAACAAAAGACTGTTGAGAGCAACTAGAGGCAGTCTGAAAGCAATCAAATTTCCCCTAAGAGCAACCAATTATTCATAAAACAAGTTTACTTGGAGTGAGACGCAGAGTATAATGGCGCATTATTGGGGATGGCTTTACAAAAAGCATCGACTTTGTCGGCTTTGTCGCGTTCAGCCGGTATTTTCTCGTGTTCAAGGGCTAGTTTATCGCAGTCACAGTGGATATTGTCGCACTCCACCATTTATTGGATTTACCCATTTGAAAAACTGTTTAATAGTTGGCTTTTAGCAAGTCGATACCTGAATAAACAAGCAGTTATTATTGATTTTTACTGCAGGCGTCGACTCCTGCCGAGGCCAACAGGATGTTGGTTTCTAAGGCGTTGCCACACGATGTGGCGTTCTTAGCCTTTGTTCCTCCGCCTGAGCAAAATGAGACATTCCAACGACGCCCTAAGCGGAGGGAATGGCTCATCGCTCACCCGGCGGAAAGCGTACGACTGCAGTGAAAATCTAGCGGACACCTTCATCAACTACCTACTTCGCAGTTTCCCTATTATGTGCGACATCCCCATATTATTGAACATTTCCATTGGTCTTATTGAGCTAGAGATAAGCGCTTGCGATGTATGATCTAATACTGGGCTTTTGACCAATTGATACAAACCCAAATTACATATAGTAAAAACGATGATACCATGCAAGAAAGTGAATAACAGCTACAGTTGGGTGTTATTAAAAAATAAATATTTTGTAAAGGAGGCCTCGCAAATTGCGAGAAAAAAATATGGAAAAAGCATTAGGCACTCTTATTAATAGGGAAATTACTATATTTCTAGATAACAAACAATTTGCGGAAGGTGTTTTGCTAGATGTGAGACAAGATTATCTGGCTATTGATATAAATGAAAAAATATATTATTTCACGTTTGCCCATATCAAAGCCTTTACGAAAAAGGCAAAAGATTTAAACGCTCCAATAAAGAGAGAGAGTCCTCTAAGCAGTAATGATTTTATAGGTATATTAACGAGCTTACAAAACGAATGGGTTACTATTAATTGTTTTAGCGATCAAGCATTTTATGGGATATTAAGCATTGTCCTAGAGGATTATATTATTGTCACTAATAATGAAGAACTTCATTATATAGCTACGTCCTATATTGCAAATATTCATCAAGCCGTTTTCCACGACCAACTCAGACAAACAAAAGAGGACGATATTGAAATACACTCAACAACTAGTGAATTTAATGAAGATATTACAATGGAAGACCTTGTTATTAGGTTGCTTGCAGTTTTGAAAAAACAAATAGATGTTTCTAAGGAAGACGTACAAGAAAAACAAGTTAACGAAAAGAATGAAGAACCAAACATCAATAAAGAATCTCCAATTAAAATAAACGAAAAAAGAATACTTTTAACTCCTTGGAGTCAAATGAATTACGATCAAAATACTATTGCGATTCCGGCAACCAACAGAAAAAAGCGTACACAAGTTATAGCGCCTCCATCAGAGTTAAACGAAACACTAAAAGAAGAAAAACTCGAACTTCCTAAAACAAATGAGTCCCCCATACAAGCACCTATCCAAAGATTTGAGGAACAGAAAACCGAAACATTTATAAATCCTAAAGAGAAGAAAGCAATGTTAAAAAAGCAATATTATGCACTAATGAAACATGCGGGGCAAAACTCTGCCACTTTTGATCAAAATCCATTAAGTGATATGGAAAACAATTTGGACAATGATGAAAGAAAAAAAGGTGAAAATGAAATGGTAGAAAAACAGTTTTATTCGTTAATGAGACATGCAGCGAAGATGTATCGCAAAATGAGAGACTAAAAAAGGCATTATCTCATAAGAAAGTGTAGAATTACAAATTTCATAACAAAAAGTGGAATGCATCCATCGTGCATTCCACTTTTATTAGTTACTACTATAAACTTTTATCCATCGCACGATGCGGAATCCCTGCTTCTAAAAATTCAGGAGAAGTAATCGTGTATTGTCTTTTTTCATAAAATGGAATAGCATAGCTTTGGGCATTTAACTTCAGCTTTTGAAAACCATTCGAAAAAGCATAATCTTCCATACATTGCATCATTAAATTGCCAAAGTTTTTGCCTCTATATTCAGGTAAAATACAAACACGTTCTACTTTACCGATAGATGGTTCAGTCGAGCGAATACGACCTGCACCAAAAGGTGTTTCTCCATCATACGCAACAAAATGAACTGCATCCGCATCATATTCATCTAATTCCAGATGAAGGGGCACATCTTGTTCTTCTACAAAGACTTTTCGTCGAACGAGGATTGCATCTTGATATTCTTTTTCCGTTTCTACTTTCTTCGCAATAACCAATACTTATTCAGCTCCAGACAATCTAAATGTTTCGTAAACGGTCCAAGAACCATCTTCAAGTTGGTACAATAAATGAATGCGATCAATTTGTTCTTCGAATTCGGCCCCAATCATTTTCAACTGAGGATAAATATCATCGTGTTCACTAGCATTCATTTTTTGTGCAATTGTAATATGTGGCACAAATGCATAGGTTTCATCGTCATTAAATCCAATTGCATTTAAGCTTTTGTGTAAGGAGATTAAATCCTCTGTTGGTTCAACCTTAAAGTAGATAGCATTTGTAACAGGGGCAAACGAGCTTACTTTAGACGTTTTTAGCGTAAATGGTTTATGTTCTTTTGCAACATGTGCTACATTTTCTGCAATTTTCTTGATTTCGTTTTCGTTTGCTTCGAATACTCCTTTAATCGTCATATGCGGTGTGATTAATGCATAATGGGGATCATAACGCTTTCTATAGGAGTTAGCAAAGTCCTGTACTTTTTTAGATGGGAAAGCAACAATACCGTATTTCATTTTTTATTACCTCCTCGAAGTTTTAATATTCCACTTAATCAGTATAACAAAAAATTATTTATAAGCCGAAATTGTTTTTTAGTGATCTTTTCATATCTGGCTGCCAAAGCTTCCAAGTATGGTCTCCATCTAATTCGTCATAAAACGTGGGAAATCCTTTTTTTATTATTAAATTATGCAAATTTCGATTGGAGGTGACGAAATCGGTTAATAAGCCGTCTCCTGTTTTAACTGTTGTCTCGCCTTTTCCGAAGACATGATAAAGAGAGAAGGCATGAACATCTTTATGACTTTCAACTTGAGATAATACATACTCATTTACTAACGGAGAGTGTAGTATAACCTTTCCGAATGTATTCGGGTATTGAAGAGCTGTGAGTAAAGATACAGTAGCAGCAAGAGAATCGCCAATTAATGCACGTCCCATTCCAATTTGATAAGTAGGGTAGTTTGCATCTATGTACGGGATAAGTTCCTGTGCTAAAAATCGAATATATGCTTGATGCTTTTCACCATCCGGATGATATTTTTCTCTACGATCTTTTACACTTTTGTAGGGAACACCAACAATGATTAAGTTTTCAATTTCTTTTTTCTCATATAATTCATCTGCTACTCGTGTAATACGCCCTAACTGAAAATAATCTTTTCCGTCGTTTGCGATAAGAATAGAATATTTATATAGTGGGGAATAATTGGGTGGTAAGTAAATAAGTAATTGCATATCTTCTTGCAATGCATTACTAAAAAGCGTTAAGTCCTGTACAACTCCTCTGTTCATATAGAACCTCCTACAAGTAATCATGTTGTATAGAAATTGTAACATATACATGAACAGAGGTATAATAAACATCCATCACATGAAACATTGTGTTTAGTAAAACCAAGTGCTTGCATACAAAAAATGAATCAATGCTTCGAAAAAATTACTAAAGGGGGCAGTTTAATTGGATAGACAGACGTCAAGAGTACATTCACGAGTAGTGGAAAAAGCTGCAAATGATGCATTGCTACGAAGAGGTGTAACAATTGAGGAAATCGCTAAAATTGTTTATGAAATGCAAATGCCATACAATAAAGGATTGACCATTGAACACTGTATAGAATCGATTAAAAGTGTTTTGAAAAAAAGAGAAATGCAACATGCCATTTTAGTGGGGATCGAATTAGATGAGCTAGCTGAAAAGAAAATGTTATCAGCACCACTACAACAAATTGTAGAAGCAGATGAGGGCTTGTTTGGCGTAGATGAAACAATTGCACTAGGAGCAGTATTTACGTACGGCAGTATTGCAGTAACTACTTTTGGTCATTTAGATAAAAATAAAATTGGCATCATTTCTAAGCTAGACACGAAAATTGGCAACGGTGTGCATACGTTCTTAGACGATATCGTCTGTAGCATCGCGGCAAGCGCTGCATCTCGCTTAGCTCATCGTACGAGGGATTTAGAAGAAGCAAACGAGACATTTGAGGATATAGCTCCAGAAGAGACAGCTCCTGAATCGAACATCGACGACGTGAGAACATAATAAAAAGCAAAAAAATCCTAAGTTGCTCTATCAAGCGATTTGGGATTTTTGATTGTAGGGATACAGCGAAAAATGTGCCTACTATCGAAGGATATTCTAAAATTCAACAAGAAATTGTGTCTTTACAAGATGCACTGCAACTTTTCCATCATCAAACCCGGTTAATTTAAAAATCCCAAGTCTTTTTGCGAAGACTTGGGATTTTGTACTCATCAGGAAGAAAAGTTGATTATTTAGACAGAAGAAGTATAAACCTAGAAGCCGTTTTTTTCCTGTATGGGTAAGACTGTAGAATATTTAATTTCCCTTAGTGCTAAGCTAGTTTGAATGCGTGAAATTCCCAACGTATTTAGCTTTCTAATAAAATTCTCCAATTCTCGGCGGTCTTTGTTTGCAACTTTTAGAAGATAATCATATTCCCCTGTTATGCAGTGGCACTCTAGAACTTCTGGGATTGATTCTAATGCTTCCTCTAAGGCCTTGAGCTTTTCATGTTGATGAATATTCGTACTCATGAAAATAAAGGATAATAAATCATATCCTAGCTTTTCTTGATTTAATATAACAACATGTCGATCAATATATCCTTCTTTTTCTAGTCTTTTTATCCGTGCATGAGTAGCAGGTGGAGACAGATTAACTCGTTTAGCAATTTCAGCATTACTTATTTGTCCTTCATTTTGCAAAATATCTAAGATATGAAAATCTACCTCATCAAGTATCTTACTTAAAGATTCCACTGTTTTTCCACTCCTTTATATTCTTCAAATATACTCAAGAAATAGTAATGATAACTAAAGATTATTTCTTAAATATAACTAAATACTTAATGAAATTTTGAATTTATTTAATTATACAGAAAGAAGTATCGTTTTGGGGGAGAAATGTTAAAATTATTTAAATTGTATATTTTATATCACTGGAATGTCACTAGAAGACATAGAACAAAGAGTGGTGATAATTGAAGGGGCAGGGAATAAGGAATGCCGATTAAGTATTATGTCTTACTTTTATTAACTTGTTTGTTTTGGGCGGGAAATTTCGTTGTTAGTAAATCTCTTGTTGATCATGCTTCACCGATCACTCTGACGACTTTGAGATGGATGATTGCAGTCGTTTGTCTTATACCGCTTGTATGGTGGAAAGAAAAAAAGATTCTGCCACCACGAAATGCCCTACTTTCTTTATTTTTTATGGGACTAACAGGAGTAGTGCTATTTAATATTTTGCAGTTTTTAGCATTAGAGCATACTACAGCTACAAATGTAGGATTAATATCTACACTCAATATGATTTCTATCGCTGTTTGTTCTTTTATATTTTTGAAAGAAAAAATTAATTTGCTACAATTTGTTTCCATGATTTTTTCTCTTTGTGGTGTTATTCTTGTTCTATCAAAAGGGAAAATAGATTACTTGATTTCACTGCATTTTAATATAGGAGATTTATGGATGTTAGCTGCTGTATGTGTATGGGGTTTATACACGGTTTGCACTAAATGGGCCATGACGAAAGTTTCAGCTTTGCTATCTACTTTGTATTCCGCTATTTTTGGATTAATTGTTCTCTTGCCTTTTGGCATATCTAATTTTAATGTTACCGATATAAATACTTCATTCTCAGTTGCTATGCTTTATACAGGGGTAGTTTCTACGGTGATATGTATGTTACTTTGGAATATTTGTGTTCAAAAATTGGGTTCAACGACGTCAGGAGTTTTTCTAAATTTTAATCCAATATTTACGGCCATTTTAGCTTTTCTATTTCTTGGTGAACAAATGACTTTGATTCAAGCAACTGGTAGTGCCGTCGTTATAACAGGCTGCTATTTATTTTTGTACTTTGCAACCAAAAATCGAAAATTTAAAGAAAGTTATTAATCCATTTTAATTATTGAGGAGGATATGATGAATCAAGGTTCTTGGAGAGCATTGGTATGGATTAGCTTGTCGGTCTTATGTGCTTTAAGTTTGTGGTTTAGTGCATCAGTAATTGCACCCCAATTAATTGAGATGTGGAATCTTAACTCCGGTTTAGAAGCTTGGCTTTCTGCTACTGTTCCTATTGGATTTGTAATAGGAGCAGTAGTTAGTTCATTATTGGGGGTTGCTGACCGTTTTAATCCCCGTAAAGTTTTTGCAATTTCAGCATTTCTAGGCGCAATAGTAAATGTCTTGCTAATTTTCGTCGATTCAGCATTTTTCGGTATTCTGCTTAGAATTTCAACTGGAATAGTACTTGCTGGGGTGTACCCGATCGCGGTGAAAATATTATCTCAATGGTTTCCTAAAAATCGCGGGATTGCTATTGGAATCTTAATAGCAGCACTTACACTCGGGTCATCTTTACCTCATTTTGTTGTGCTATTTTTTTCTTCGTTAAACTGGAAAATTGTTATTGTTTGTAGTTCGGTTTTGGCTTTATTATCGTCTATCATTGTTCTTTTTGTTTTAGAAGACGCACCTGGAAAATCGAAAAGATTGCTTGTCTCATTAAAGTTAATAAAAAAAGTAGTAATGAATAAACCGGTAATGCTTGCAAACTACGGTTATTTTGGCCATATGTGGGAATTGTATGCGATGTGGACTTGGCTTCCAGCATTTTTAACTGCTAGTTTTTTAATTGCTTTTCCTGAAGTTCCACATTGGTTCATTGCATTGTCCTCTTTCAGTTCCATAGGAATAGCAGGAGGGATTGGCTGTGTGATAGGTGGGTTCCTATCCGATAAAATAGGAAGAGCCAATTTAACGATTATTTCAATGTTTGTTAGTGCTATATGTTCTATCCTGATAGGGTTTACTTTTGGGCAATCGATTTGGTTAACTTTAATAATTTCTATCATTTGGGGGATGTCTGTTATATCCGATTCAGCTCAGTTTTCTGTAGCAGTTTCAGAATTTGCCGAAGAGGACTACATAGGTACGGCCCTTACTTTCCAAATGTGCGTTGGTTTCCTTCTTACTATATTTTCTATAAATCTAATTCCTGTTATTCAGAGTATAGTCGGTTGGAAATGGGTCTTTACTGTGCTAGCGATTGGACCCATTCTTGGAATTGTATTTATGGTTAAGTATAAAGGTTACGAATTCAACAACCGAAGCGTGTAAATGTGGTGTCCTTTATCAAATTACTCCTTCTAAAATAGTTGAAAGTTATTTGGAGCATTATGATTTTTTCTGCTGTTAATTAATGTAATGCAGTGAGCCAATCGCTCCACCCCATGTAAAATTTGATCCTCACCCACCTGAGAAATGCTCAATCGAAGGATATTTCCTTTTTCATGTTCTAGTAAAAACATTCTAGAAGCGTCATCCACATATACATGCTGCTCTTTTAGCATATGAACTACCTGTTTTGCTGTCACATTTTCGGGCAAACCGATAGATAGGTAGAATCCTGAAGGCGGTTTAGAAAAATAAACATTGGCAGGTAGCAATAATTTACATGCTTTCTGAAGTATTTGCATTTTATGATGATATACCTCTTTTATTTTTTGGAGATGGCTATTAAACATTCCGCTTTTTAAATAAATTTCAAGAGCACCTTGAGATAGTGCCGAACTATTAAAATCGGAACTAAATTTATATCGTAAAAAATTGTTAACCATAATTGTTGGAAGAACAGCAACAGCAATCCTTAAGCCCGGAAGGAAGATTTTAGAAAAGCTTTTAATATAAATAACCCTGCCTGAAGGATTGAAAGAATATAAAGGATCCGATTTAGCATTAGGATCAAGATCTCCTAAAAAATCGTCTTCTACTATATATACATCGTATTTTTCGGCTAGTTCCACGATTTTTTTCTTTTCACTATTTGAGTAACAATGCCCAAGTGGATTGTGAAATCTTGGGATGATATAGAAAAACTTTATATCATTATTTCGAAAAATGTATTCTAGACGTTCAAGGTCGATTCCTTCCATCGTTAACTCAATACCAAATGTCTTTGCTTGTTGTAATTTGAGCGACTCTATCATTCCAAAATAAGTAGGTTGCTCAATTAGGATATTATTTTTTCCATTTGGAAAGGGGATAGAAACTAATAAATTCAAGGCCTGCTGCGAGCCAGAAACAACAATTACTCTTTCAGGTTGAGTGAACACTTGTAAACTTTGCAAGTATTTTACCAACTGTACTCGTAATGAGTAAAGCCCTTGTTGATCAGAGTAAGTAAAAAGTTCTTCTTTATATTGTTCAATTGCTTGATTTATACAATGTTGGAAATCAATATAAGGCATCACGCTTTTATCAGGACCAGCAGATAAGAAATCAATCACATTAATTTCATTCTTTTCAATTCGAAAATCATTCACAACAAAGTAACCACTTTTTGGAACAGAATAAATTAAATGTTCTTTTTCTAGTTCCGAATATGCTTTGATAACTGTATTTTTGCTACATGAAAATTCCACAGATAGCTGACGAACAGAAGGAAGCTTACTACCTGCTTTGAGCAATCCGTCTGTAAGCTGTTGCTTAATTTCCTCCATTATCCTAAAGTATTTTGATCCCATATACTAATCCTCCTTTAACTGTACCATGACAGATAGGTTAATTAACGGTTTATTTCAGTGGATGAACCTATTATTATGATGATTATATCAGAGCTGTATTTTAATAATAATTTAAAAGGTACAGATGTGCAGCAAACTAAATAAAGATAGGGGTAGAACATTATGCAGGGAGAGACTAGGGAGAAAATTGGATTGTTGATGGGATTAGTAGGTGTTTTTTGTTTTAGTTTAACGCTACCTTCTACAAGTATTGCAGTAGAATATTTTGGAACAACTGTGGTTGGTTTAGGAAGAACTGTTATTGCTGCTATTTTAGTAGCTGTCGTATTGATTGTTCGAAAAGAAAAACTACCTTCGCTTCTCCAATTTAAAAGTTTGGTAATTGTAGCTGTTGGTGCAGTTTTAGGATTTCCACTCCTCACTTCTTGGGCTATGAAATCCTTACCCGTTTCTCATGGAGCAGTTGAATTAGCGCTGTTACCATTAGCGACAACAGGGTTTGCTATGTTAAGAGCGAGTGAAATCCCATCTCGCAAATTCTGGATTTCAAGCATCATTGGATCTTTAGCTGTTATTATGTACGCGCTTCATCTTGGATTCGGTCAATTACAATTTGCCGATTTAGCACTACTCGCAGCAGTGATTATACTTGGACTAAGTTATGCCGAGGGAGGAAGGTTGTCGAAAGAATTAGGTAGCTGGCAAGTGATTGCTTGGGCAATTCTGATAGGCGCTCCATTCTTCATTATTCCAGTTGGTTTAAACCTTACAACCGAAATGCTCCATGCACCTATTCAAGCTTGGGTTAGTTTAATTTATCTCGCTGTGATTAGTCAATTTCTAGCATATGTTGCTTGGTATAGTGGAATGGCTATGGGGGGAATAGCAAGAGTGAGTCAACTGCAATATTTACAACCATTTTTGATGATTATATTTGCAACAGTATTTCTAGATGAATCCATCACATTTTTCACTATTGTAGTAGCAGTCATTGTTGTCTTTTCTGTTATTTTAGGAAAAAATGCTTCCATAACCAAAAAAGAATCAATACTTAAGGAAAACTAACTGCATGTTTATTTGAAATAGTCAATGCATGGCAGTTAGTTTATTGATGAAAGCAAATTATTAATATCATTGTTGAGCCGGACGAAACCCGGCTTTCATAGCTTCATATTCCGTACAAAACCATTCTTCTGGTTTAGTTTCCTCATAATGCTTACCGCTCGGGATATGGTAAATTTTATTACCCTGGCGATTTATATTTCCTTTTATAAGGCATTTTCCATTTGTTTCAGAAGGTATCTTTTGGTTATTATTTAGGACAGCAGTGTTAAATCCTCGATCTGTTACGTAGCCCGGCGTTTGCCAAACACCAAGTTTTTCATTTTTTCCTCTTTCTTCTGCTTTTTCAAAAACATCTATGTATTTTGTGTTTGGAGGAAAGACATATGCTACGCGTGCTAGCCCTTCTTCTAGAAGTATTTCTTGGACACTGACACCATCCACATAAATATAAGCAAGCATTCGATTGTAATCATCCAATCGATTCCCAGCATCAAATTCAATTGTAACCTCTCCATTATCGAGCAATTGTTTGTTGCGGGACTTCGCTTCTTCTCCGTATGGCTGTTTTCCAAGTGTTTGATGATGTAATTCAGGTGTGTCAATTAGTAAGTATCTTATTGTCTCTACTTTTCCGTTATACATTACTTTAATTGTATCCCCGTCTATAACATCTATTACCTCAACGGGAGATGCTTGCTTAGTTTCTGTGCTTTCATCGGAAGAGATGACTTCACAACCGAATAGCATACAAAAAATTATAAGTAAAATTATCTTTTTCATTCAATCACCATAAATAAGTTTAGCATAAATAAATGAAGAGAAAAATAATGCAAAAATCAGCTTTTCTTTTACTGAAGAAAAAGCTGATTTTTTAAGTAGAAAGTTTATTCAATTATTACTCTCCGTTTCGTCTAGGTCTTCCTTAAAATATAAGAATGCTTCCTCGTCTAATTCTGATAACCGTTCTTTGTTAAGACCTAACTCAAATGCACCTGTAAAAATAGGTTCCCACCAAGTATCTGTTTCTGTCATGTTCATTTCCTCCTTTAGTGTTCTGTTATCCATTTGATAAGTATATACCCTAACCAGTTTCACAAATAAACTAAAGATCTGAAAGATGAATCAAATATCATGCACCAAAAAGTAAGACTTATAGACTAACGGAGTGGGATCGATAAAAAAATATAACTCTCTACATTAAGAAGTATTCCACATTATGTGTTTCTCATGTATGACACAAAAAAAGAAGTTTTTAATGCATAAATGGAGATTTAATATCCTTTCCCAATTTAGTAACAAGTAGTATGATTCTTTTAAAGGAAGTTATACTTTTAGGAGATGTTTGCATGTATTTTGACTTTCAGCAGTTAGATAAAATGATGAAGGAACATCAAGCTTTTTTTGATACCGGAATAACCAAAACAACTAAATTTCGAATAGATCAATTAACGAAACTAAAAAAGACGATTAAAAAATATGAAAAAGATGTCATACACGCACTTTATCAAGATCTTAGAAAAAGTGAGTTTGAAGCCTATACAACAGAAATTGGTTTAGTGTATGACAATATTGCATTTATGATAAAACATTTAGAAGAATGGATGGAGCCAAAACAAGTAAAAACACCGCTTGCATTAATGCCTTCTAAAAGTTTTATCGTACATGATCCATATGGAACGATTTTAATTATTGCGCCGTTTAACTATCCTTTCCAATTAGTAATGGAGCCATTACTTGGGGCAATAGCTGGAGGAAACTGTGCAGTGATAAAGCCTTCTGAAGCAACGCCACATACAACAAAAATCATACAAAAAATAATTGGGAAAGCTTTTGATCCGACCTATATTCGAGTAGTGGAAGGTGAGAAAGAAGAAACTTCTCTACTAATCCAAGCTCCATTTGATTTTATCTTTTTTACTGGAAGTGTGAAGGTAGGAAAATTAGTCATGAAAGCAGCTGCTGAAAGGCTCACTCCAGTTGCCCTTGAGCTAGGTGGAAAAAGCCCAGCAATTGTTGATCATACAGCTAATTTAGAACTAGCAGCGAAGCGAATTGTTTGGGGAAAATTCGTAAATGCAGGACAAACTTGTATTGCTCCTGATTATGTAGTCGTAGAAGAAACAGTGAAAGAAAAATTTATCGAGCTTTTAAAACAATCTATTGTTCAGTTTTACGGAAAGTCTATCCAAGATAGCCCGGACCTTGGTAGAATTGTGAATACAAATCATTTTAACCGTTTACAAGCAGTTATAGAAAATGAGAAAGAACAAATTATTTTCGGTGGAAGTACAGATTGTACGGATTTATATATAGAACCCACTTTACTTGCAGGAGTAGATTTCACAAGTCCCTCAATGGAAGATGAGTTATTTGGTCCAATATTACCCATCATAGGTTATAACGATCTGCCAGCAATTATTCGTCAAATTCGTAAATTGCCAAAACCACTTGCTGCCTATATGTTTAGTGAGCATGAACGGGCACAACAATACTTTTTGGAGGAACTTCCATTTGGCGGTGGCTGTATAAATGATACGATTTCGCATGCAGGAAGTGCATACTTACCGTTCGGAGGTGTAGCTAATTCTGGGGTTGGAGCGTATCACGGCGAGGCGAGTTTCACTTTATTTACACACCAAAAATCCATTATTAAAAAAAGTACAAAGCTACCCGTAAATGTAGTGTTCCCACCTTATAAAAACAAAGTGAAACTGGTGCGTACTCTTTTGAAATAATAAGAGAAACATCACTTTTACGATAGAAAAGATTTTTGTTACTATAGAAAGAAGACTAGGAGGGAATAGGAAATGTCGTTTACCTTTAACAAAGAAGAAACTGTTACATTATTAAAACAATTAGTGGAAATACCAAGCCCATCCGGATATACACAAGAAATTATGAAGTTTATGGAGAATATATTAAAAGACCTTCAAGTTGCTTATATTCGAACAAATAAAGGAGCGTTAATCGCTACTATTAAAGGAGAAGATGATTCAAAACATCGTCTCTTGACAGCTCATACCGATACACTAGGTGCAATGGTGAAGGAAGTAAAATCAAGCGGAAGATTAAAACTAACAATGGTTGGCGGTTTTAATTGGAATGCGGTCGAAGGTGAATATTGCACGATTCATACAGCAAGTGGTAAAAAAATTCGTGGAACGATTCTTATGCATCAAACAACCGTCCATGTATATAAAAACGCAAGTGCTCTGCCAAGAGATGAACAAAATATTGAAGTGCGAATCGATGAAAAAGTAACAAATGTAGAAGAAACAAGAGCACTTGGCATTGAAGTAGGAGATTTTGTATCATTCGATCCACGCTTCGAGGAAACAGACACAGGTTTTATTAAATCTCGTCATTTAGATGATAAGGCAAGTACAGCACTATTATTACAGCTAATTAAAACATTAAAAGAGAGTAAAGTAGCATTACCACATACAACGCATTTTTATATATCGAATAATGAGGAAATAGGGTATGGTGGGAACTCAAATATTCCTGACCAAACAGTAGAATATATTGCAGTAGATATGGGGGCAATCGGAGATGGTCAAACATCTGACGAATATACTGTATCTATATGTGCGAAGGACTCTTCAGGTCCGTACCATTACGAATTGACGCGACAATTGGTGAGTATGGCACAGCAAGAAAATATTGATTACAAACTAGATATCTATCCTTATTATGGTTCAGATGCGTCAGCTGCAATTCGTGCAGGTTTTGATGTGAAGCATGCGCTATTTGGGCCGGGAATTGAAGCTTCCCATGCATACGAGCGTACACATATAGATTCACTAAAGAATACAGCAGAGCTTCTATACGCATATGTAAACTCAAAAATTTTGTAAGAATCGGCGAAAACCGATTCTTTTTTACTTGTTTTTTTTGCCTTAAATCCATATGATAAATAAGTGAATAAGAAGGAGATATAACAGAATGGATATAAAAACACAAGATGAAATATTAAAAAGAAGAACCTTTGCAATTATTTCTCACCCGGATGCTGGTAAAACAACTATTACGGAAAAGCTTTTATACTTTGGTGGAGCAATTCGTGATGCAGGAACAGTAAAAGGGAAGAAGTCAGGGAAATTTGCAACCTCAGACTGGATGGAAATTGAGAAACAACGTGGTATTTCCGTTACATCATCCGTTATGCAATTCGATTTTAATGATTGCCGGATTAATATATTAGATACACCTGGTCACCAAGATTTCAGTGAAGATACGTATCGTACATTAATGGCTGTCGATAGTGCAGTAATGATTGTGGATGCTGCAAAAGGGATTGAAGCCCAAACATTAAAATTATTTAAAGTTTGTCGTATGCGTGGAATTCCGATTTTCACATTCATTAACAAGCTTGACCGCCAAGGGAAAGAGCCACTAGAGCTAATGGAAGAGTTGGAAGAAGTACTAGGGATTCAGTCTTACGCGATGAACTGGCCAATCGGTATGGGTAAAGAGTTTTTAGGAATCTATGATCGCTATAATAACCGAATCGAACAATTCCGTACGGAAGAAGAGGAACGATTCCTACCTTTAGATGAAGAAGGTGAACTAGCGGTCGATCATTCTATGAAACAAACTTCCTATTATACGCAAGCAATGGAAGACATTATGCTTTTAAATGAGGCAGGAAATGATTTTGATAAAGAAAAAGTACTTGCAGGAGATTTAACGCCAGTATTTTTCGGCAGTGCTTTAACCAATTTCGGGGTCCAAACATTTTTAGAAACATACTTACAATTCGCACCGACACCTCAACCTCGTCACACGAACACTGAAGAAGAGGTGAATCCTTTAAACGAAGAATTCTCTGGCTTCATTTTCAAAATTCAAGCAAATATGAACCCGGCTCACCGAGATCGTATTGCATTCGTTCGAATTGTTTCAGGGAAGTTTGAAAGAGGTATGACAATTACCCTTGCTCGAACAGGAAAAACATTTAAAGTAACGCAATCTACGCAGTTTTTAGCGGATGACCGTGAAACAGTAGAAACAGCTGTAGCGGGAGATATTATCGGCCTCTATGATGTTGGTAACTATCAAATCGGAGATACAGTAGTTGGTGGGAAGAAGGCATTTCAATATGAAGCGCTTCCTCAATTTACACCAGAGTTATTCGTTAAAGTTACCGCGAAAAACGTATTGAAATCTAAGCACTTCCATAAAGGTATTTTACAATTAGTACAAGAAGGTGCGATTCAATATTACAAAACACTGCACACGGAAGAAGTTATTTTAGGAGCAGTTGGACAGCTTCAATTTGAAGTATTTGAGCATCGTATGAAAAACGAATACAACGTAGAAGTTCGCATGGAACCAATTGGATCGAAAGTAGCTCGTTGGATTGAAAACGAAGAAGATGTGAAAGAATCAATGACTGGTCCACGTAGTATGCTTGTAAAAGATCGCTACGACAACTATGTATTCCTTTTTGAAAATGAGTTTGCAACACGCTGGTTCCAAGATAAATATGAGCATATTAAATTGTATAATCTACTTTAAGCAAGAAGACCGCCTTTTTATATGGTGGTCTTTTCTTTTGGAGAATTGTTAGAGAGAGTGTTCAAATCTTAAGATAGAAATCTTGAATCGGAAGATAGATATTTCGAATCGCAAGATAGACATCAAGAATCGCAAGATAGCCATCTCAAATCGCAAGATCCACCCCTCGAATCGCAAGATGATTCTAAATCGCAAAATAGATTCCAGAAATCGCAAGATCGCTTTCAAGAATCGCAAGATCCATCCCCAGAATCACAAGATAGACAGTTCAAATCGCAAGATCCACCCCTCGAATCGCAAAATGATTTCCAATCGCAAAGTAGACTCCCGAAATCGCAAGATAGCCCTCAAGAATCGCAAGATAGACATCTCAAATCGCAAGATCCACCCCTCAAATCGCAAGATGATTTCAAATCGCAAATAGACTCCCGAAATCGCAAGATAGCCCTCAAGAATCGCAAGATAGACAGTTCAAATCGCAAGATCCCTTTCAAGAGTCACAAGATAGACAGTTCAAATCACAAGATCCACCCCTCATATCGCAAGATCCATCTTTCACACAGCATTCCTCATTATTTTTCTCCATATTAAATTTGAACTCTTTCCGCCTAAAGCATATGATAGTATTAGCAAAAGAGAAGGTGGACCCAACGATGAACATAAGTAATTTCTCTATAAAAAGGCCGGTATTTACAACGGTCATCATGTTTTTAATCATCATTTTAGGCGGAGTTTCATTTTTTAAAATACCAATTACGCTCATTCCAGACTTAAATCCTCCAGTAGCGGTTGTAGTAGCGAGTTATCCTGGGGCAAGTCCAGTAGAAGTGAATGAAAAGATAACAAAGCCACTAGAATCTTCTTTGAGTACGTTGCCCGGGATTAAATCCATAAGAAGTACTTCTCAGGAAGGTGCTAATTTTATATTACTGGAATTTGAATGGTCCACCGATATGGATGACGTTGAACTAGATGTGATGCAACGACTAGATATGACGGTATTACCGGAAGATGCGATCAAACCACAGTTTATAAAATTTGATCCCTCCCAGTTTCCAGTAATTCAACTCGCATTAAGTGGATCGAGTACATCTGAAGATATTCGCTTAGTAGCTGAAAAGCTGGAAAAGGATCTTGTAAGTACGGAAGGTGTAGCGAGTGTTAATGTCTCTGGTTCGATAGTTGAAGAAGTGCAAATTCAACTGAACCAGCAAAAGTTAGAAGAAAAAGGACTCACCCAAGCGGATATTGTGCAATTAATTCAAGCAAATAATATATCGCTTCCTGGAAATCCAATCGAAACTGCAGATAAAAAATACCTTACTACTCGAATTGTTAGTACACTTACAACAGTGGAAGACATTAAAAATCTCGTTATCACAGTCAACCCATTGGATGGTAATAAAATAACGATTGCAGATGTTGCTACTGTAGAGCTAGCTGAACAAGAACAGAATTCAGATACAAGGGCGAATGATGAACCAGCCGTTTTACTTTCCGTTTTTCAAGAATCAGGGGCAAATACAGCCAGTGTTTCGAAAGCATTTCAACAAGCATTGGACGAGCAGCTTGCGAAAGAAGCTTATAAAGATATAAAAGCAAATATACTATTTGATCAAGGAGACTATGTAAAAGCAGCCATCGACAATATTGGGACAAGCCTTATATCAGGTGCAGTGTTAGCAATGCTTGTTCTATTCGTCTTTTTGAAAGGTATTAAAAGCCCTATTATTATTGGAATTGCTATTCCATATTCGGTTATTGTCACTTTTGTTCTAATTTATTTTGCAGGATTCTCTTTGAACATTATGACATTAGGCGCACTAGCGCTCGGCATTGGTATGCTAGTGGATAATTCTATTGTCGTAATAGAAAATATTGAAAGGCATTTAGGTCTAGGAAAAAATCCAAAAGAAGCAGCTTCGATCGGAACAAAAGAAGTTGCCGGTGCAATTATTGCTTCGACATTAACAACGGTTGCAGTTTTTGTACCAGTATTATTTTTATCCGGTCTGATTGGTCAAATTTTTACAGAGTTTGCTTTAACCATTTCGTTTAGTTTATTTGCATCGCTAATAGTTGCATTAACGGTAGTTCCTATGATGGCGAGTAGAATGTTGAAGAAGCCAAGAGGAAATATTGAAGCAAAAAGACGTCGGTCAAAGTCGTATAACAATTTCGAGCGATCGGTCAGATGGGCTTTATCTCATCGTTTAATAATCCTTTCTATTACGGCTGTTTTATTAGTCATTTCTACGATTGGTTTATTCCGTGTTGGTACAGAATTTTTACCTGTGACGGATGAAGGGTTTGTAACGATTGCTGTAAGGCTAGAAAATGGCGCTGCATTAGCGGCAACAGACGAAGTAGTAAAGAAAATAGAACAGCAATTGCAAAAAGAAGAGGACGTAGAAGTGTACGTAAGCTTTGTCGGAGGCACTCAAGAAGGGCAGTCCAGAGGAACATCCATGTCCAATCGGGCAGAAATATATGTGAAAATGATTCCTTTAGAAAAAAGAGAGCGTTCTATTTTCACCTTTGTTGATGAAGTACAGCCTAAAGTAAAAGAGATAGCTGGAGAAAATGTAGAAGTGAACTTTAATATGCAAACTGCTGCAGGTTCAGCACCAAATTCAATCTCTTTCACCGTATCTTCTGTAGACAACGAACAGCTTAATAAATCAGTGCATGCAATTATCGATGAAGTAGAAAAAATGCCAGGTGTTATCAGCTTTAGAAATGATTTAACAGAGACTATTGAAGAAGTACAAATTACTGTAAAGCGAGAAGCTGCATTAGAATATGGATTTGCGCCAGTTCAAATAGCTCAAACCGTCAATAACGTTACAAGAGGAGCATTTGCTACGCAAATTATTTCGGAGCAAGAAGATGTGTATGGGGTTTATGTTCAATATGATGAAGCTTTTAGAAACAGTGTTGACCAATTGAAACAATTAAAACTAAGAACTCCTTCAGGTCTTTATATTACGTTGCAAGATGTGGCGGATGTTGAAATTGCAGAAGGACCTTTAACGATACGAAGAGTGGATCAAGCAGGAGCGGTAACTTTTACGATTAAGTATGAGTCAACTTATTCGTTAGGTGCTATGTCCGATATGGTCGATGAAGCAATTGACAAAGCTGCATTAGAAGACAATGTAAGTGTCTCTTTTGGTGGAGATAGAGAGTTGTTGGATAATGCGAAAAATGATATGATTTTGGCTGTTTTATTAGCAGTTGTGCTTGTGTATATTGTGATGGCAGCACAATTTGAATCTTATAAATATCCATTTGTCATTATGTTTACAGTACCTCTTATTACTATTGGTATATTTATCGGTTTATTCACAACGGCTACTCCGATTAGTATTTCAGCGGTAATTGGAATTCTTATCCTAGTTGGTATTGTTGTAAATAACGGAATTGTCTTGGTAGACTATATTAATCAGCGGAAAGAGCAAGGTATGAGTTCGTATGAAGCGATTACAACATCGGTAAAAGACCGAGTGCGACCTATATTGATGACTGCACTCACAACTATTCTAGGTCTAGTACCACTCGCTTTAGGAATAGGAGAAGGAACGGAAATTAATCAGCCAATGGGTATTACTGTGATCGGTGGTCTGATCAGTTCAACATTTTTAACGTTATATGTTGTACCGGTAATTTACAGTTTATTTGATAAAGAAACGAGAAAAAAAGCTTCATCCCACAGAGCGAAAAGTAGTCATTAAATTACTTTTACACCTTAGGTTTCTATGTATGAGCGCTTTTGTTCACAACAATTGTATAGTGTAAAATTGTGTATCAACAGAAGTGACCTTACAATTAAGTAATATATGTTTACAAATGGTAAAACAGCCAGTATAATTAGTATCATAATAGAATACACTTTTGACGTATGTCAAAGGGGAGTAGCTATAGGGAAACCTATTTCATAGTCGTCATTACATGGCTTTTGCCATCGGTTATGATAGCAATTATTAATTTTGCTTAGCAAGACCTTTGCCTTTTTTTAGGCAAGGGTCTTTTTATTTGCAAAAAAGGAGGATATTGATGGATTTAGGAATTTTGTTGGAGTATGGTTGGGTATTACTTGTACTAGTCGGTTTAGAGGGGTTACTTGCAGCTGACAATGCAGTCGTAATGGCTGTAATGGTAAAACATTTACCAAAGGATAAACAGAAAAAAGCATTATTTTATGGATTACTCGGTGCCTTTGTATTTAGATTTTTAGCTTTGTTTATGATCACGTTTTTAGTGAACATTTGGCAAGTGCAAGCAATCGGAGCAGCTTACTTGTTATTTATCTCCATTAAGCATATTTATGATCAGCGGAAGGGTGGAGACGAAGAGGAATCCGATGATTTGGAAGATGCGGTTCAAAGAAAAGAGAAAAAAGGTTCTGGTTTCTGGATGACTGTTTTAAAAGTAGAGCTAGCGGATATCGCTTTCGCTATTGACTCTATGCTTGCAGCCGTTGCTATTGCCGTTACGTTACCACATGTTAGTAATTATGATATTGGTGGTATTAACGCAGGTCAATTCGCGGTTATGTTCTTTGGTGGTGTAATTGGACTTATTATTATGCGATTTGCTGCACATAAATTTGTTCAATTATTAGAAAAATATCCTACGCTGGAAACAGCTGCATTTTTAATCGTTGGTTGGGTAGGGGTTAAACTTGCGGTATTAACACTTTCACATCCAGGCGTTGGCGTATTAGATGAGCATTTCCCACATTCGACACCTTGGAGTATCGTATTCTGGACTGTATTATTTGTTATTGCTATTGGTGGTTATCTACTAGGGGTAGCAAAATATAAAAACGTTGAAGCAAAGAAATAATATGTAAAGCATAAAAAGATAGTTTTAACTATCTTTTTATGCTTTTTTTTTTTACAATGAGTTAACAGGAATGTCTGAAAGGAACTAATATGTATGAAACAATCATCCCAACTAAAACTGAAATCTAAATTTACTCCCGCACAAGCAATCGTGACCTATTATTTTATCGCCATTGCAGTTTCCGTCATTTTGCTCAGTTTACCTGGGGTACATAAGCCAGGAGTAGAAGTAGACTTCATAGATAGTTTATTTACGGCTGTAAGTGCAGTTAGTGTTACCGGTCTAACAACTATTGATATTTCAGAAACGTACAGCGTGTTCGGATATGTGATGATTATATTCATTTTACAGCTTGGCGGCATTGGAATTATGTCATTGGGAACCTTTATATGGCTTATTTCTGGTAAAAAAATTGGCTTAAGAGAACGACAACTTATAATGGTCGACCACAACCAGTCAACTATGTCGGGTGTCGTGCACCTAATAAGGGAAATAATAAAGATTCTGTTGTTAATTCAGTTGATTGGTGCAATCTTGTTAACTTTATATTTTACACAGTATTACGATTCATTTAAGCAAGCGATGATGCAAGGAATTTTTACTTCTGTTTCCGCCACTACTAATGCGGGATTCGATATTACAGGCCATTCATTAGTGCCATATCATAATGATTATTTTATCCAAATTATAACTAGTTTTTTAATCGTTTTCGGTGCAATTGGATTTCCTGTTTTAATAGAAGTAAAAACATTTTTAAAGAATAAAAATAAAAACTTTCGTTTTTCTCTTTTTACGAAACTTACTACGATTACATATGGTATTCTTCTGCTATTTGGAACAGTGATGATTTTTTTACTTGAAATGTTCAATTCCTTTAAAGAGATGCCTTGGCATGAAAAAATTTTTACGGCTTTTTTTCACTCCGTTTCAACAAGATCTGCTGGACTAACGACGATGGATATAACGCTATTTAACGAGGGAACGGAATTTTTAATGAGTGTTCTGATGTTTATCGGAGCTTCTCCAAGTTCTGTAGGTGGAGGAATACGTACAACGACCTTTGCCGTGGCCTTATTGTTTTTGATCAATTTTTCAAGAGGAAAAGACAGTCTACAAGTTTTTAACCGAGAAATACATTTGATTGATGTCTTTCGAGCCTTTGCGGTAATTATACTTGCATTAATAATGGTTTTTGCAGCAACTATTTTACTTTCTGTTACAGAACCAGAAATACCAGTTACCATGCTAATTTTTGAAATTACTTCTGCTTTTGGAACATGCGGAATGACGCTTGGAGTTACAACTGAGTTGTCGGATATAGGAAAAATAACGATGATGGTTCTAATGTTTATAGGGCGTGTGGGCATGCTTTCTTTCTTGTTTTCACTGGGGGGAAAAAGCAATAAAACCAAATATCATTATCCAAAAGAACGAGTAATTATTGGTTAAAAAAACAACCGAGCAAACAGTCCCTTAATGGACTGCTTTGCTCGGTTGTTTTAGTTCTATCATTGAAAAATGAGGAGTTTCTCCTTTACCAAAAGTAGTGAGTAAATAACCTTCTTTTTCTTTTATAATTCCATCTTCATAAGCGTCTACACAAATAGAAATGGGAGTAATAAATGTCTGTTTATATAATTCGCGCTCATTAAGTCCGAATGCAACAAACTCTTCTCCTGCAATCGAAGGATTCTCCGCTAGCTGTTTATAGATCGAAGATTGTTCTTCTTTATCGATATCATTTTTCCACCAAGGTTTACGCGGTTGGAATTTTTGTTTCGATAAATAATCGAGTTTCATTACACTTTGAATAGTTGGCAATGAAATATCTTCTAGTCCCTCTAAAAATGAAAATATACGAGTATATAAATCTTCTAGCTGATGACCAATTTTCGACCAGTTTCTTTCTTCCCAAAAAGTACCGAATCGTTGGAAAAAGTCAAATGGCGTTTCGAAGATATGAGCAAATAAATATTCAAGTGTATGATCCATTCTATGTGCATTCCAATATTTTTCGAGTACATCTTCTACTTGTTTAATACGAAGAATATCATCAAACGTTAACACATTATTGGAAAAAATCTCATAAGGTGCTTGATCGACATATACATAGCCGTATTTTTCAGCCTCTACACGCAATCCAGTTCCGCGTAGTAATTTTAGGAAACCAAGCTGTAGCTCTTCAGGTCGCATATCAAAAACTTCGTTAAATGTATTTCTAAACGACTGGTAATCCTCTTCTGGTAATCCAGCAATTAAATCTAAATGCTGATCAATTTTCCCGCCGCTCTTCACCATCGTTACGGTACGCTGAAGTTTTTCAAAGTTTTGTCTTCGTTTTACTAGTTCATTTGTTAAATCATTGGTAGATTGAACTCCAATCTCAAAGCGGAAAAGTCCGGCAGGTGCATGATCATTTAAAAATTGGATAACTTCAGGTCGCATAATATCTGCAGTTATTTCAAACTGAAAAACAACGCCAGGTAGATGTTCATCAATGAGAAATTGGAACATTTCCATTGCATAGCTTCTACTAATATTAAACGTTCTATCGACAAACTTAATCGTTTTAGCACCATTTGCCATTAAGAAACGAATATCCTCCTTCACTTTATCTCGATTGAAATATCGAACGCCTACTTCTATTGAAGATAAGCAGAATTGGCATGAAAATGGACACCCACGGCTCGTCTCGATATAAACAACTCGCTTTGATAAGTTTGGAAGATCTTCTGTAAAGCGAAAAGGAGAAGGAGAATCTCGTAAATCTAATTTTGGTGGTAGCGGATTTAGCATAAATTTGTCGTCTTGCACATAAGCTACACCAGGAACATCATTTAGTGTTTGCTTACCATGTAAGAAGTTTAACAACTCTTTAAATGCATGTTCGCCTTCACCTACAATAATATAATCTATTTCTTTCACTTGACGTAGCCATACATTCGTATCGTATGAA
Organism: Psychrobacillus sp. NPDC093180; assembly: GCF_044754065.1. Classification (NCBI taxonomy): domain Bacteria; kingdom Bacillati; phylum Bacillota; class Bacilli; order Caryophanales; family Bacillaceae; genus Psychrobacillus; species Psychrobacillus sp. NPDC093180. Next base: position 508,061 of record NZ_JBIVOJ010000002.1, read on the forward strand.
ACTTCGGGGCCGCCTAAAATGATTTGGATAGAGGGGTCTATAGCTTTTAATGTTTTAATAACTTTTATCGTCTCTTCGATATTCCAGATGTAACAACTAAATCCAACTATATTAGGCTTCTTTTGATATAGATCTGCAACGATATTAAATGTCGGATCCTTAATCGTGTATTCGACTAATAGGGGGGAATACTCTGGTTCAGCATAAGCTTTTAAACAGCGTAATGCTAAATTTGTATGGATGAATTTTGCATTCAACGTAGTTAATATTATATTCATTGTTCATAACTCCTTCTGTAGTATAATCATTGTATCAGTGAAAATCGATGTCGACAATATAGGAAAAAAGTATCATATCAAAATTATAAGTGATATGGAATAATCAGAATTAATAAACACTTTTTGGTTTGTATTTATTATATAGTATTAATCTTTTGGGAGTAATACATTCGCAATGAGAGGTTTGGTGAAGTTTGTGCCTGTGGAGTATGAGTATAGACAAAAATTTGAACATATATTTCAGTTTTTTTCGAATGGTCTCCTTTTAATCGATGAAGAAGGAATAGTACTAGAAATGAATACGCAAATGGAAGAAATACTACAAATAAATAAGAATGAAGTAATCGGCTCTCATGCCGTTAAAATTATGGATTTGTTTGTAAATTCATATGAAAGTAACAAAGAATTCATTGCAAAAGTACTGCGATTTGGTGAAGCGGAACTTTGCACGGAAATACTCACTTTTTTAGGAGATTTAAAATATATATATGTAAAAGTATCCAAGCAAGAAGACTCTAATATATACCTTGTAGAGATTCACGACGAATCAGAAAAGATTCAAATGAAAAAACGCTTAAATCATACCGAATCATTAAGCACCATAGGCCAGTTAGCTGCAAGCATTGCGCATGAAATTCGTAATCCAATGACATCCTTAAAAGGATTTACCCAATTATTACACCAAACGACAAATGAGGATGGAAAAAGATATTTAGCCGTCATTAACGAAGAAATAAAGCGAATGGAAGAAATTTTGACCGAGTTTTTAGAAGTGTCAAAACCAACAAATAATAAATTTAATTCTTTTGATATAAAAGAACTTATATTGGAAGTCGCTAATTTCATGGCGCCACAAGCACTAATGAAAAATATAGAATTAATCATTTCACTAACACCAGAAAGTAAATTCAAATTTTTAGGTGATCGAAATTTAATGAAGCAAGTTTTTATGAATTCGATCAAAAATGCCATTGAAGCTATGCCAAAGGGCGGCAATATTTTTATTACCATTTCAAATATCGGGATGAAGGACGTTTGTATTGAGATAAAAGACCAAGGCCAAGGTATAGAAGCAGACAAAATAGATAAGATATTTGATCCTTTTTTTACGACGAAGTCAGAAGGGACAGGACTTGGGTTGTCTCATAGTATCCAAGTGATCAAATCCCATGGTGGTACAATTGAAGTGATGAGCGAAGTAGAAGTAGGAACAAGCTTTAAATTTATACTCCCATTGCAAAAAGAAATATAAACCTATTTTGACAAGATTATAGGATAACCTATATAATGAAAGCTAATGTCAATTTTATAGGTGAGGATGACTAAGAATGACAAATGAACAACCGAACAATGCACTAAAGCTATTTGTAGTATTGTCTCGTGCCCATAAAGTAATCCACGAATGTACGAATCAATTTTTTCAAGAAAATGGATTAAATCCGACAGAATTCGCGGTTTTAGAGCTACTTTATCATAAAGGAAAACAACCACTTCAACAGATTGGTAATAAGATTTTGCTAGCAAGTGGCTCCATTACTTATGTAGTAGATAAATTAGAAGGACGAGGGTATATTAACCGAGTTTCTAGTCCCACAGACCGACGAGTTACATTTGCTGAAATCACAGATGAAGGTACTGCATTTATGGACGAACTTTTTCCAAGACATGAGCAACAATTACAACAATTGATGGATGTTTTATCCGAAGAAGAAAAGGCTCATATGATAGAACTCCTAAAAAAATTAGGATTATCTATTAAAAACCTTTCTTAGTAAAATAAAACTTCGAGCCCAATTGAGGGCTCGAAGTTTTATTTTGCTTGTATAGTAGAAGCCATTTTTACAAAGTTCTGAACTGCTGGTACTTCGGTTGTATCAAACACAGTGAGTTTGACCAGTAAACCTTCTCGTTCAAATGTATAGCCATAAACTTTTCCTTCAGGTGTATCTATTTGATAAGCATTCATATTTTCAATAGATTCGTTTGTTGGGATTAGGCTTTGATCAGTGATTTCTTCTAATGTTCCATTATCGTTAGAAGCTTGTACTGTATCCGTTAAATTTTTGGTAATATCCTCAATCTTTGCATCCTCTTTGCTAAATGTCTCTATTCGCATTGATTGTTGATCATTTTCTTGATTGAATAATAAATCTTTATTTGGTTCTTCAGCTGTTAGTTCAAAACCTTCTATCACTGTAAGTGTATAGTTTTGTGTTTCACTTTCTGTTTGTGTTCCTTCAAGCTCTTCTGTAGGTAAAGCGATACTTTCAGTTTCTCCTTCAGCCTGAGTGGATTCTTCAACGTTTCCTGTTTCTCCTTCTGCAGGAGTTGTTTCCTCGGTAGTTGCGGTATCATCCGTTGGCGTTACCGGTTCTGCACTTTCGTTGACGGTGTCAGTTCCACAAGCGGCAAGTAAGATTGTCAATAAAAGAATGGATAGTAACGTATAGATTTTTTTCACGTTGATTCAGCTCCTTTTTTAAATAGACGTTTTAGTTGGAATAATGTTTCTTCTTCAAGTAAATGGGATTACTAGAAAAAGTAGTACTAGCATGATGATATGAGCTAAGATGATTAATGGCATACTTTTTTTCCATTCGTATAAAAAACCGAACACTAGACCGACGACAAAGGCCGCCAGTATGCCTAACCAAAAACCGCTAAAAACAAAAGAAAGGCCAAATAGTGCTGCACCTACTATAATTGCGAACACCGGAGGAAGATATTTTTTCAATTGTTGCTGTATATATCCTCTCCAGAAAAGCTCTTCACCTGGTGCTATGATAAATAAAAGTAGCAAGTAATGCCATATGGACGATGGCCCAAATTTATTTACAAAAGAATTGATACTTTTGGTGGACATAAATGGAGCAAGGTCAACCAATTTAAAACCAATGAATAAGAGGGCATATGTGAGCGCTCCGAAAGCTATACTAAGAATAAAATAATGAAATGTCTTTAATTCATCTTCTATTTTAATGGAATAATAAGCGAGTGACATAAGAAATAACGCAGTAAAGGTATAGAAGTACCAGAATACTTTCTCATTTGAAAAGGTTAGCCAAGCAAAAGCATAAGCCAAAACAAGGGGAATTATTAATCGTGTAATTGGTATTTGACGAAACATATAAAGCACATCCTAACTATAATTCAAAAACGCCGTTCTTCTGTATTCTGAGAGGAACGGCATGACGTTTAATCTTCATTACTATATAATATTTTATAGCGCTTGTGATTAATCACAGTTTTCTCTTCCATTTCTAGCTCATTAAAATTTTCCATGAAAGTTAAATTGACTATAACAGAATTCTCATTAACTTTCTCAACTATTCCTTGTAAACCATCTTTAAACTCAACAACATTACCAACTTCAGCTATTTTCATAGATTGTTCCATCCCCTTTTAGAACTTATTAGTATACAGTTTGCCCTAAAATAAGGAGTACGTAAAGTATTTTAACCAAAAGTATTGAAAGTATACACGATTTGACATCAGAAAGGAACGGTTTATATGCATTCATACGAGGAAAAATTGAATATGTTACAAAGCGGTGACATCGACACGTTAGAAATCTCCAAAGAGGACTATTTAGCATTTCGAGAAGTATTAGTCAAAAGAGAGGACTTCAAACATTTTTCTGGGGAGGCAAAGCAAGGCGGGAAGATAATTTATACGTATTTACAGGTCGCTAGAAGCTAAAGGTTTAGATTTAATAAACAAAAGGTATATTGTAAAAAAATATATGTTTTGTAAAGGGGTACTTAAGGATGGTAGAGACAATTTTAAAAAAAGTAGAGTTTACAAGAGAAAAAATGATACAAGTCGCTTTGGAAAAAGGAGTTTCCCACAAAGAAACGATTGAACTTAGTGAAAAGCTCGATAAACTACTAAATGAATATGAAACAGAAGAAAAACTAAAATAGCTCACTTAGGGAGAAATGTGGATGCAAAATATAAAGCTATTACAACAAGAATTGAATAAAGCGATTGTTGGTAGAGAAAAGGAAATTGACTTCATGCTTATGGGGTTATTACTCGAGGGGCATGTTCTTTTAGAAAGTGTGCCTGGTTCAGGAAAAACAATGATGGCAAAAGCTTTTGCGGAGGCAATACAAGGGGAGTTCAAACGATTACAATTTACACCGGATGTATTGCCTTCTGATGTAACTGGCATTAGTTTTTTTCATCCGCAGCAACAATCGTTTGTCCTTCGAGTAGGACCGGTTATGAGTAATATACTGCTTGCTGACGAAATTAATCGTGCAACTCCAAGGACGCAGTCTAGCCTACTAGAAGCGATGGAAGAAAAACAAGTATCGATTGATGGGGAGACGATTAAACTGCCGTCACCTTTTATGGTCATTGCTACTCAAAATCCCGTAGAATCTCAGCAAGGAACATTTCCACTGCCTGCTGCTCAATTAGACCGTTTTTTATTTAAGTTATCGATTGGTTATCCAACAATTGCAGAGGAAAAAATGATTTTACAGCAATTTGGACGATCACCGGGAGAAGTACACTTGCAAAAGGTCGTTACGCTAGAGCAAATTGGAAAATGGTCGGAACAGGTCAAAGAGGTAGCCGTGCATGATGACATTTTGACTTATATAATTCAAATTGTACATAGCACTAGAAATCATCCGTACATAGAACTCGGTCTAAGCAGCCGAGCATCACTGGCGCTTCTTCAGGCAGCTAAAGCAAGTGCATTTATGAAAGGTCGGATGTACGTTATTCCGGATGACGTTAAGAGCGTAATAGAGCCTGTATGTCTACACCGAATGAAACTATCCACAGAAGGAATGTTAATTCATGACATTGCAGAAGTGATGAAAGAACTTTTAAAGACAATTGAAGCACCTGTTGAGGCAAATAGTCGATGAACTGGCTTCGAAGGGATTTTGGAACGAATAATACAAAAAACTATGTCCAAATTTTAACTGTTGTCTTAATAGCTAGTTTCTTGTTTAAGCAATATATACTTTTTGCTGTTTTTTCATTCTTACTAATTATTGATTGGTTAAATTTGTATTATTACCGGCATGTTGGCGAAAAGCTAGAACTAGTCAATGAAAAAAAGAGAGTACGTTTACTGAAGCATACAACATCTAATTTGGTACTCACTTTCCAAAACAAAGGGCTACCTATCTGGAATGCAACTCTTTTAATATCTTTCCAAACTAGTATAGCTCCAAATGGAATCGAGCATAGAACTACAGCTGGTTTTCACGAAGTAAAATTGCCCTTTTCTATTGGTTTTAAGAAGCAAGTAACTGTTAAGATTCCAATTGAGGGAGTTCATAGAGGACTTGCTAAGATCAAACAATTGGAAATTCAAATCCCGCATCCATTTACAGATGGATCCGTTACGCTCGAATTTAAACCGATGATCTTAACGGATGCAATAGTATATCCGCAAATTCATAAAGTAAATGAAGAGCTTACCCCCTCTAAGTTAAAAGAAGGCTTTTTGGAATTGAATTCATCCTTATATGAAGATCCCTTTTTTCCGATAGGTACAAGAGAGTACACACCAGGAGACCAATTCCATCATATACACTGGAAGGCTAGCGCTAAATCGCAACAGCTCCAAACTAAAATATTTACTAAAGTAGCAAATGTCTCTATTTTATTTATTGTAAATGTGAAGAAGAGACATGGGGTAGTGATAGATTATGAAGAAAAAATTGAGTGGCTGGCTTCTCGATTAGAGGAATGCTATAAAAATGATATCCCTTATTCTTTTGCAATTAATGTAAGAACATATGGTAAATTTCCTTTAGTTTATTTGCCTTTAGGTAGTGGAGATATTCATCGAAAGCAAGCATTAGAACTTCTTGCTATTTTGTCTCGGGCAGATAATTTAATACCTTTTGAAAAGGTTCTTGCCTATATAGATACAAATGTAGAGTTACCCGTAACAGTATATGTTATGACACATCATGTAGAAAAGTATTTGCCCTTACTAAACCGTTTAGAAAAGCGTACAAACGTTTTATATGAAACCGGTATCATTTCGGAGGGAGTCTTATAATGCATAATTCACCCTTTACTATTAAGATTCAAGCCCAATCATTTGGAAACTATTTGCGAGATACTTGGTTTGTAGCATTACTGTTTGTATTGATACAAAATGAAACGACGGTAGATTTACCTCTTATATGGATTTTACTGCAATTAATTGTCGCAATAGTTAGCTTATTCGCTTTCGGAAAAACTGGTCCGAATAGGATCTTCCCTTTTGTTATTCCTTTTTTTATTCTATTACCTTTGTTTTTATTTAATTCTTCCATATGGCTATTTTTAGGAAGTATTGTTTTTTCCGCATGGCGCATACATGTAAGATTTAATACGCGACAAGAGGAACAAACAATGGATAGTCCATTTACACTTTATTATTTTTTTACTTTTTTAGGAGTCCACTTTGTCAGTTTTCTTTTAGGCTACGAGGGATACCAATTTCTCCTCTACGCAGTGTTTCTCATCGGAGTAGCGCTTTTTGTTGGTGTTCGATTATTCGCTATTTCTATGAACGCAAACTCTCAAAATATTATAAAAAAAACGAAACTATTTAGCATTTACCTGCTTAGCATGTTTGGCGTTTTCAGTCTATCCGCTGTGATTTATCTTTTAGTGCCATTTTTTCGGAAAGTAGTCGATCAGTTATTTGAGATGGTTATCCGTGTGGCACTCATTCCTTTTGCCCCTTTAATAGGATATTTAGAAAATTTTATTAAAGGATTACCAGTACAAGAGGAAAAAGAGAGCATACGGATACCAGCTGAGGTGCTAGCAGAAATAGAGCAAAAGGAGCTTACAACGAAAGAATCGCTTATAAATTTTCCATTTGAATGGATTTTTATTGGATTAACTATTGTTGCAATTCTCTTTGTTATTCGATATTTATTAAAAAATAAACAAATGCATTTAAATGCAGAGTTACAAAATATACAGTATGAAAATAAACAAATAAATGATGCAGAAGATAAAGAAACAACGCATCATAGCTCTTTATATCAAGTAGAAACTTCTTTTTTACGAGAGAAATACGCACAGTTTGAAATAGAAGCACATGCACATGACTATATTAGAAATAAAAGCGAAACTGTTAGAGAGTGGTTTGAAGGTCAACAATGGAAAGTAGATACCACATTTTTTCAAACTTACGAAGAAATAAGATATGGTAGCAAGACAATTAGCTCTGAAAAGGCAGCTTTGTTCGTTGAAAACTTAGAATCGATAAAAAAAGAAAAATTTTTTAAAAAAGATGTTTAATAAATGGAGAAACGGGCATAGTAATAAAGAACACAGCAACATTCTCATTTCCCCCTTTTTAAAGGATCATCCAAAAGCTATTTGGATGGTCCTCTTTTTTTGGTACACTAGAGGTATGAAAATATGATTTGGGGGTAATGACATGGGAGAAAAATTAAAAACTGGATTTATCGGTACGGGTGTAATGGGGAAAAGCTTGGTTAAGCATTTACTAAATGCTGGCCATGAAGTAGTTATTTATACGAGAACAAAGGAAAAAGCAAATGAACTTATTTCACTTGGAGCTTCTTGGGTGGAGCGTGCGAGTGACGTAGCAAGTAATACGCAATTAGTATTTACAATGGTAGGGTATCCGCATGATGTGGAAGAGATATATTTTGGAGAAGAAGGCATTTTTGCTGCGGACAATAGAAATTTAGTGATCATCGATTTGACGACATCTACTCCAACTCTCGCTCAAAAAATAGATGTGACTGCAAGAGAAAAAGGAATGCATGCCCTTGATGCACCGGTTTCCGGAGGAGATATTGGGGCACAATTAGGGAAATTATCGATTATGTGTGGTGGAGAGAAAGAAACTTTTGAGAAAGTTTTGCCTATACTAAACCTTTTTGGAGAAACGATTTTATATCAAGGTGCCGCAGGGGCGGGACAGCACACAAAAATGTGTAACCAAATAACGATTGCAACTGGAATGATAGGGGTTTGTGAAGCATTAGCTTACGGTCAAAAAGCTGGACTCGATTTAGAACAAGTGTTACTTTCTATTTCAACTGGTGCAGCTGGTTCTTGGTCTTTAAGCAATTTGGCGCCTCGCATGATAGCAGGTAATTTCGAACCTGGTTTCTATATTAAACATTTTGTAAAAGATATGAAAATAGCGTTAGAAGAAGCAGAAAAAATGAATTTACAACTTCCAGGTCTACAACTTGCAAAATCTATGTATGACGAACTTGTTGCAAAAGGCTATGAAGAAAATGGGACACAAGCACTTATAAAATCGTACGAATGAAATAGGAACTATTAACTACTTTATGATACAATCGATCTATAGTAGTGTTAATAGAGAGGACGAATCATATGAATGATCATAAAGGAATATTGCTAGAAAGCGGTACGAATGAGCTAGAAATAGTAGAATTTCAAGTTGGCTCTAGCAAATTCGGAATTAATGTTATTAAAGTAAAAGAAATAATACAACCAATTCCGGTTACATTTATCCCGCATGCACATCCACATGTGGAGGGAATTGTACAATTACGAGGAGAAGTGCTGCCTGTAGTAAGCATGGCTAAGGTGCTTGGTCTCCCGGAATTAAACAAAAAGGACCAAGAAAAATATATAGTAACTGAATTTAACAAGCAACGAGTAGTATTCCATGTGGATAATGTGACGCAAATTCACCGAATCTCTTGGGAGCAAATTGAAAAGCCAAGTGATATTTATCAAGGTGGTACTTCTCATGTCATCGGAGTCATTAAACGCGGAGATGAAATGGTTCTATTACTAGATTACGAGCGGATAATTGTAGACATAAGTCCAGGATCAGGGATAAGTATTGAATCAGTCAAAAAGCTTGGCGAACGAGAGCGTTCCAATAAAAAAATCGTTATTGCAGAGGATTCACCATTACTTCGCAAGCTATTACATGACACATTGCATGAAGCGGGCTATGTTAACCTAGATTTTTTTGAAAACGGAAAAGATGCATTAGCCTACTTAGAAAGCTTAGAAAAAGAGTCTTCCAATATCGCGGAACAAGTGCAAATAGTGGTGACAGATATTGAAATGCCCCAAATGGATGGACATGCATTAACTCGCAAAATAAAAGAAAATAGAAATTTAGCTAAACTTCCAGTCCTCATTTTCTCGAGCCTCATAACCGATGACCTTCGTCATAAAGGCGATCAAGTAGGGGCAGAAGATCAAATTAGTAAACCGGAAATTGCAGAATTAGTTTTAAAGATAGATCAATATATTTTATAAATCTATATAAGATAAGACGCCTCCTGTTGGATAAGCAGGAAGCGTCTTTTTTTGGTTAATTGAAAGTAGTATAGAGAGGGACAGAGCTAGTTGGAGCAACACTGAATTTCATAGGGACCAAAAAATGCGAAAGAGTTGTGGGTTTATCGCATCTCTTTCGCATTAAGAAGTTACGGGAATGGTGTAGAATTCTTTCTGTCTAAAGCATTCCGTATACATTTAAGCATCATATAGCTAGTGACTTGTTTTATCCCGTAAAAGCCCGATGAAATGATCCCAGACTAAGTACGCAACATCGTGTTGCTCCTGCGCAAAGCTCGTCGCAAAATAAAAGAGCGTTTGCAACGTCTGTGTGACCCACATCGTGTGGGTCACAACTAACAATCAGTGGGGATGACGGGGACTAAAAGCGCGACGTCCCCACTAGCACGTCCTGTGCGTCGAAAAACCTCCACTGATTGAGTTTCACTGTATATTTAATTATGTCTTTTGGACACATAGAACATTAAGAATCTAAGTATGATTTCATTGTTTGTTTTCTTCGATTGGTTTGTCTTGCATATGATTGCGTGCATAATGTAGGTTGATTAGAGGGATTCTTCAACGTAGATTGAGGTCCAATGTAATCAGTAAGTACTTGTTTTGCCATTTTTAAATTCATCTTCCTTATAGGATTTCTATAAGTATCATCTAGATGTCCAAGATGCGGCAATTGTTTAAAGTCCTCTTTTGTTGGGATCATATGAAAGTAGTAGTCTGCACATTGAATTAATACGGAGGATTGCTGTTGGCTATTCCTTGGATTTCGAACAAAATGTAGACCCATCTTTTGTGCTCTGTCTTCTTCCAGCATTTTATCAATAGCTAGTTTTTTTAACAGGTATAACGGCTTTTTATCAATGGCAGTTTTGGCATGGCGATTGACTGTATAAATTGCTGTCGCTATTCGTTCATCTTCTGTGCTGGTTGTCATAAGATCCTCCCTCAATATATTTTATATTTAGTATATCATACCAATTTCCAATTAAATTGTATACACAAATTAAAAAAGCAATATTTGGTGCTGGACTAAAGATATGCTCAATAATGTCGATAATATAAGGTGAAGAACTGTTTCATTCTAGCTAGTTATGATTCAAATTGGAGGATTCCATGGACAACTCAGTAAAACCAAAACTTATGATGAATCATTATATAGGTGATCTAATGGATGAAAATCCACTACCTTTTATTTTATTAGAAAGACAAAGCGAAAAAAAATTATCTGTAATCTATGTTAATCACGCTGCAGCAAGCTTTTTTGAAAATACAAGTAGCGAACCACAACATTTTTTTTCAGCAGAAGTGTGGACTCAGTTACATGTACTATTAAATAGCTTGGAAATCGAGAAAAAGACTCTACATACTAGTTTGAACCTTACATTGCAAAATCAATTATATTCAGTAGGTATTTCTATTTGTTCCTTACAAAATAAAGATAAAACATTTTATGGATTAACAATGCACGATAATAAAAGTGATTTAGTTGAAAATCAAGCCTTAGTAGATATAAAGGAAAAATATTTGTCCCTGTTAAATCATAATACCGATTCCGTTTTTTTAATAAATGAAAGAGGAATAATTCAATATGCAAACGCCGTTACACGAAAGGTGTTAGGATACGACCTAGATAAACTTCTGTATCAACCGATTGAACAATTTATCGAGAGTAATTCGCTAAGTAATTTTCAGCTTATGATCAAGCAAACATTGAGTGGCTATCCAACTGAATTGCAAAAATGTTCTTTTAAGCATGTGAACGGTCATTATGTAAACGTATACTTAAAAGCAATTCCTATTCACGACCAAGGGAATGTAAAAGAATTTCATCTAGTGCTAAGAGATCTGTCAATAAGTGCAAATGATAAAGATCAATTATATTATTTGGCATATCATGATCATTTAACTGGCTTATGGAATCGACGTGCGTTAAAAGAGCATTTGCGTGATAATTTAATCGACGCTATTAATAAAAAAACTCAAATAGCTATTATGCGAATTGATTTGGATCGTTTTAAACTGATAAATGAATCACTTGGCTATAATCATGGCGATGATTTACTAAAGAAAATAGCAGATAGATTAAGTCTTTTTATTAATAAATCATCTAACCTGTATCGACAAAGTGGCGATGAGTTTGTATTTATTTTGAAAGATAAAAGCCGTGAAGAGACAAGTAGTTTTGCTGAAAATCTATTGAGTGAATTGTCCAAACCCATTTATCTAGATCATCAAGAATATTTTGTGACTGCTTCTATCGGTATTTCTATGTATCCGATTGATGGAAAGAATTTAGATGAATTGCTTATTAAAGCAGATCAAGCTTTGTTTGTGGCAAAAGATAGAGGAAGGGCACATTTCCGTTATTTTCAGGAACAGATGAATTTATCGTTTCCAAATGAAGCTTTAATGGAATCTCATTTAAGAAGAGCTATTGAAAAAGAAGAATTGTCCATACATTATCAGCCACAAGTAAATTTAGCTACTGGAGAGATCAACTCCTTTGAAGCATTGTTACGCTGGAATAATCGAAAATTTGGCTATGTGTCACCGATGAATTTTATCCCGCTTGCTGAAGAGTCAGGGATAATTATGCAAATTGGCGATTGGGTTTTAGATGAAGTATGTAAGCAATTAGAATACTGGCAGCAAAAGGGTTATCGTCCAGTGCGGATTGCTGTTAATATTTCACCTAAACAATTTAAACAAGAAAATTTTGCGATTAAAATTCGTGAAAAAATAGATAAACATGGGATTACTCCAGATTCATTAGAGGTAGAAATTACCGAAAGTGCTATGACAGATATGCAAGATACTTTTGCCATGCTAAAAGAATTAAAGGATATTGGAGTCGTTATTTCGATAGATGACTTTGGAACAGGTTATTCTTCCCTTAGCTATTTAAAAAAGTATCCTATCGACATTATTAAAATTGATCAGTCGTTTATAAAGGATATGGAGCTGGATGAAAAAAATGCGGCTATCGCCACGACAATCATCCAACTAGCCCATAGTTTAGGTATGGAGGTTATAGCAGAAGGCGTAGAGAAGGACCAACAGGTCGAAATATTAAAATCGGCCAATTGCCAAAAAGCTCAAGGTTACTTTTTTAGTCGTCCAGTACCGATAGATGACATTAACCAATCCTATATGACAACTACCCAACCGTAAATTGTACTTTAAATTTACGGTTTTTTTTGTGTTTTAGGAAGCTTAGCTTTTACCAAATGACAAGTAGTTGATGCTTTTGTTACTTGGAGTATAGGGAAACTGTGCGGTAAAGCTTTATTAGGTGTCCACCGTGATTTTCGCTACATTCGGACGCTTTCCGTGGGGTGAGCGATGAGCCATCCCCTCCGCTTTGGGCGTCGTTGGAATGGCTCATTTTGCTCAGGCGGAGGAACAAAGGCTAAAGAACGCCACATCGTGTGGCAACGCCTTAGAAACCAACATCCTGTTGGCCTCGGCAGGAGTCGACGCCTGAAGCGAAAATCAATGGTAATTGCTTACTTATCAGAATCCGTCATTACCACTAAATAGTTGAGTGAGACAATATCCACTATGAAACACGACAAAACTTATTTCGAAAACGACAAAGCTACCACTGAACGCGACAAAGTTAGCAAGTGGAAGCCTTATGGAAAATAATCACCGTTAGTGCTCTATTATTATTGCCATCTCACTCCAAGTTAACTTGTTTTAGGAAAATTGGTTGCTCTCAGGGGTCATTTGGTTGCTGTAAGACTGCAACTTGTTGCTCTTAACATTCGTTTGATTGCTCTTAGACTAGAGTTAGTTGCTTTCGAGATTTTTTGATTGCCCTTAGCCATTTATTGGATATACTTATTCTGTCACTACTTTATTGGAGGGATTTAGTGCGGCGGCGCGAGACTCCTGTGGGAAAGCGAGACAGGCGAGACCCTGCAGTCGCTCGCGACGAAGCGGCTCGTCACTCGCCCGCGGAAAGCGATGAGCCACCGTGCTAAATCCCAGCGGTCAATTCCTTCAAACTTACTAAGTCACTGTTTCCCTAGACTGCGAAAAAAGCGGTTAGAACCTAGTTACAGAAATCATAGTCATCAAGTTACATTGATCTTCATTACCAGCAGTGACATCAGTGGAATGCCACAGTATTGTTTTACTAATCCATTTTGATAATCAGAATTTTTTAGTACATTGAAAAGAATGGCTGATATGAAATGTCTAGTCATTTCACACAAAAAATAAAAAATAAATGTAAGCGATTCCATAGTTTTTTTATCCATTCATATGCTATCATAGTTTCATAGGGTATGTTTTCTTAAAACGAAAACAGACAAAGGAGTAGAATGCTATGATAGTCGCAAACAGTAAAGATTTTTTACAAATTCCAATAGAGGAATATATTATTTCAGCAGAAAAAGTAGCACATGTACAACTAGGTAATAACGCAGAACATGCATTATTAGTATTAACTAAAACTGGGTATTCTTCTATACCAGTTCTAGACGTGAAATACAGACTACATGGATTAATAAGCTCACAACAAATCACCGATGAAATTTTAGGACTTGAACATATTGAATATGAACGATTACCTGAACTAAAAGTTGACGATATAATGAAAACAGACGTAGCGGTTATTCACATAAAAGAAAAATTTCAAAAAGGATTAGATTTGTTAGTGAATAATCCTTATATATGCGTAATAGATGACGAGCGAACTTTTTTAGGGATCTTAACAAGAAGAGTCATCTTAAAACAAATGAAAAAGTATTTATACCAAACACAAGAAACTCAAGTATAATTATGTAAAAGTAGTGAAGGCCTCTTATAATGAAGGGCCTTCTTTTGTGCGCTTGGCAGCGCTTTTCTCTAACGGGTGAAAGTCCCTAACATGCCGTAGTGGCGGAAGTGTATAGCTGACTGGTAGTGCGGGTATCGCGAGAT